>JAYTWT010000029.1:0-9810 GCA_043743295.1 Alphaproteobacteria bacterium
GCAGCCGTCGCGCCCGCCACACCCGGCGCCAAATAGGCTCCACAGTTTGGGTTAAATCCGGCGGTAGCTAGTGGGCTGCGTGCCGGTGAGGCCGATTCGTTCGACCGCGTCCGCAAGGGACTCGATGGCAGTCGCCATATGGTGGCCGTTGGCGTGGATGATCCTGCTGTCGCCGAGCCCGATGGCCACGTGGCCTTTCCAGAACACCAGGTCGCCCCGGCCAAAGTCTGCGGCCTCGATGGCCACGCCCATCGCCTCCTGCTGATCGGCGTCGCGGGGGCATGCAAGGCCGCAGGCGAACAAGGCCTGTTGGACCAGGCCCGAACAGTCCGCGCCCAGGCTTTCGCGCCCACCCCAGAGGTAGGGTGCGCCCAGGAACCGCTCGGCGACCCCCGCCCAGTCGTCCTCGACAGATCCGATAGGTGCCAGATGCGCCGCCGTCATCCAGCCGGCGCCCGCCACCTTGGCGAGCTTGCCTTCAGTGGCTTCGACCGTGACCAGCGCGTTGATGGAGTAGGGCCCCGAGGCGCGTGACTTGATGCTGGCCTGCGCGAACGCATAGGTACGGATCGCAGACACGCGGTGTGTCGGCGGCGCAGTCATCTTGGCAAGTGAGGCGGCCTCAATAAAGCCGACGTAGCCGTCGCGGCTCGCCTGTCCGAACAGCCAAGTACCTTCCTCTTCCAGCACCTCAAACCGCTCGCCAAACAGCAACTGGTCCATCTGCTCTGAGGTGCCGTCCGGCGCCGCCCGTATCGCAGCGGCGGGCACCGTGCAGCCTAGCAGGCGCGTATCCAGATAGACCTCAGCCGCCATCACGCCGCCGAGGCTTACGGCCGCGATGCCGTCGCGCCAGAGCGTGGTGCGGGGGTCGTGCTTCATGCAAACCGCTCGCGGATCATCCGGTAGAGGCCGCGGATTGCTTGGGCCTCGCCGCCGGCAGGGTGGCCAGGTCGCGGGCGGGGGTTCCAGGCGAAGATGTCCAGGTGAACCCAAGAACCGGTCGGCGCGAACCGTTGCAGAAACAAGGCGGCGGTCACCGCCCCGGCCTGCGCCCACCCGTCAGGATCGTTCTTGATCTCGGCCACGTCGCTGTCGAGCGCATCGGCATAGGCTTTCCAGAGCGGTAGGCGCCACAGCGGGTCCCATTCGGCGCGGGCGGCGGCCTCGATCTGGGCCGCCAGGTCTTCGTCATCGGTAAAATAGGGCGGCAGTTGCGGGCCTAGCGCCACGCGCGCGGCGCCGGTCAAGGTGGCCATATCGATGGTCAGCGCCGGGTCAAGCTCGCAGGCCCGGGTCAGGGCGTCAGCCAGGATCAGGCGCCCCTCGGCGTCGGTGTTGCCGACCTCGATGGAAATCCCCTTGCGGGAGGCCAGCACGTCACCTGGTCGCATGGCGTCGCCCGAGATGGCGTTCTCAACGACGGGCACCAACACCACCAAGCGCACCGGCAGCCTGGCGGTCATGATCATCCGGCCCAGCGCCAGGGCGTGGGCGCCGCCGCCCATATCCTTCTTCATCTGGCGCATGCCCGCGGAGGGTTTGATATCCAGGCCGCCGGTGTCGAACACCACACCCTTGCCGATCACGCAGACCAACGGCTTGTCTGGCTCGCCCCAGCTGATCTCGATGAAGCGCGAGGCGCGGGACGGATCGGCGGCTCGGCCCACGGCGTGGACAGCGGGATAGTTGGCGGCCAACAGGTCATCGCCGGTGATCACGCTGATCGTCGCGCCGTGCTGTTCGGCGATCTCGCGGGCGATGGTCTCGATCTGCAACGGCCCCATATCGTTGGCTGGGGTGTTGATCATGTCGCGGGCCAGGGCGCAGGCATGGGCGATCTGGCGCACCTCCGGGCCGTCGGCGTCACTGGTCAGCAGGCGCGCGCGCGCGCCGTCGCGGGCTTTGTAACGGTCGAACCGATAGCTGCCGAGCGCGAAGGCCAGGGCGATCTGATCGGCGGTAACACCGTCCGGCTTGACGGTCACCTGATAGACGCCGGGCGGCAGCTTGGCGGGCAGGGCGCGGAACGCGGTCCAATGGCGGCCATCGCCGGTCCCAAATAATACGCGGGCCAGGGTGCCGGTCGCGTCGGGGATCAGCAGGATTTGCCCTGCCTTACCCTTGAACTCGGCCGTGTGGGCTAGAGCGGCGGCAAAAGCGTCTGCAGCCAAAAGGTCGGTCACCTGCGCCTCGGTCAGCGCATGGACAGGGACGGTCGGGCCGTCCCAGGAATCGAGGATTACGTCTGCCATGACCTGACCCTAGAGCCCCAGGCTCGCACCGAACAGGGTCATCGGCAGCGCCGCACAGGCCCCGGCGGCGATTGCCACACCATAGGGTACGCCCTCGCCGGGCTCCGCCAGCCGAACGACCCAGCGTGGACCTAACAGAACCAAGGGCCGGAGCTGAGCCGACCTCACGCTGACCAGCAGAACGGCCAGGGTTCCGCCAGTGATCGCCGTGGCGGCTAGGAAGGTGGTCGTCGCTGGCCAACCTAGCCACAGCGCGGCGGCGGCTAGCAGCTTGGCGTCCCCCCCGCCAATCCAGCCCATGGCGAACATGGCCATCCCGGCGATCAAGGCCGCTACGCCGATGGCGACGTTGAGGCCGAGGACGGGCCAGGGCATCCCGACCGCTAGCGCCGCAAGGGGAAAGATCGCTGCAAGTGTAAGTGAGACCCAGTTGGGGATCGTGAACGACAGCGCATCCTTGAGCGCGGCCACCAGGACCAACGCCAGGAACGCTAGGGACAGGGTGGCGGCAGGCGACATTCGGCGTTCCTTTCCCGCAGACTATGCACCCCGGGGGGTGAACGGAGCGTTGCGCAGCGCGCTGAAACGAAAAAGGCCCCGGCGTTTCCACCGGGGCCCTGATCAGGTCGTCGGCCGCGCTTAGGTCGTTGCGGCGTCGACTTCGCTGCTGATCTTGTCGAACGCGCCGCCGAGGCTGGTGCCCACGGCTTGCAGGGCGCCGACGAGGACCACGGCGATCAGCGCGGCGATCAGGCCATACTCGATGGCGGTGGCGCCGGATTCATCATTCAGGAAGCGGGTCACGAACTTAGACATTGGCTCATCTCCTATACAGCGAGCAGGTGTTAAATGAGGGGCCTCAAGCTGTTGCCTGCTCGCCCTTGGAACACGATCAATGTCGCCCTTTTGGCTTAAGTGGTGGTGAAATGGGTTCCTTAATATTTACTCATAGTGATTGAAATTTAACCATAATTTCGGAGGTGACGGATTAGCGGTCCGAACGCCAATGGCTCCCCCACTCAGCTCGTCTTGGCCGGGCTCCGTCCCGGCCATCCAGAAGCGCTGTGGTGTGACGTGCTGGCGCGGTCGTGGGGCTGTCAACCTTCGACCGACGGTGCTTCTGGGTCGCCGGGACAAGAGCCCGGCGATGACGAGCAGGAGGGAAAAGAGCCCGGCGTTAACGCGCCTAGAGGTGAGGGGTCGGCGGCTGAAGGTGGGAGAGGGGACCGTCCACCTGGAAGAAGGACGGATAGAGGTCCGCCCACTGCGGGTTACCCAACTCAATGAGGTTCGCCTTCCAAGCGCGCTTGTACTTTTTGAGGGATTTCTCGCGCTGGATGGCCGTCGTGATGGCGTCGTGCTGTTCGAACCAAACGAGGCGTTTGACCGCATATCGTTTCGTGAAGCCTTCGAACACGCCCTCGCGGTGCTGGGACACGCGAAGCAGCAGATCGCTCGTGACGCCGATATAGAGCGTCCCGTGTTGCCCACTAGCCATCATGTAGACAGCGTTCAAAGCGGCTTACCTCACGCGTGATTTTCGATCACCCGTCCGCCGCCACGAACGAAGAACAACCCCACCAATCCCGCCAGCAGCAGGATCAGCAGCATGGCGAAGCCGCCCTGCTGGGTGCCGGTGACGACAGTGCCGAAGTTGACCAACGTCGGGGCCAGCCACGCCGTCGCCACGCCGGACAGCGCATAGACCCCAAAGAAGGCCCCGGTCTGATCGGCGGGCGTCAGCCGTGTCAGCAGTGTGCGGCTGGAGGCGTACTGAGCCGTGATGAAAATGGCGTTGGAGAATCCGATCAGGATGAAGATCCAATCGGGCAGGTGCCCAAACACCGGGCCGTTCCAAAGCGGCGCATGGACCGCCGCATCATAGGGCCAAATGAACAGGATCATGTCGGGCCGCATACCCAGCATGCTGGCCATCCCCAGCATGGTGATGAAGATCGAGATCTTCAGGGTGTTCTTGGGACCCACCGCCGCGTCCAGCCAGCGGGCCGTGAAACCGCCGAGCACCGCAAAGATGCTGAGGAGAATGCCGTAGGCCAGGAGCTCCAGCGCGCCCCACTTCATGACGCCCACGGAATAGACACCGGCATAGATCAGCACCCCGTTCATCCCGTCCACGAAGAGCATCCGCGCGCCCATGAAGGTCGCCGCGTCGCGATAGTGGCTGATGGTCTTGAGCATCCGCCAAAGGTCTGCCGCGCCAGCCTTGAAGGCGGTGGTGATCCGGGTGCCGGTGGGCTCGGCATCCGGCGTGAACAGGAAAAGCGGGATCGCGCCCAGCAACATCAAGCCCGCCGCCAGAATGGCGACCACCCGCTCGTGCTCATGCGTGGCGGTGTCCAGTCCGAACAGGGGGGCTGAAGGCACCCAGGCCCAGTCGACCTGGCCCGGCAGGGCGAACGCCCAGGCGGTAAAGGCCAGGGCCAGCACCGAGAAAAGGTTGCCCAGCGACAGGGCCAGACCCGAAGCCTTGTGCGCACCCTCCAGGCCCGCCGCGCGAACTAGCAGCGAGTTGTGCAAGATGCCAGCGTAGTTGAACAACACCTGGACAGTCATGGCGATCAGCATGGTCAGGGTGACCGACAGGCCCGATCCATCCGGCTTGGCCCACCAGAGGGCGGCGCTCATCGGGATCATCAAGCCGACGATCAGGCCCATGAAACCTTTGCGCCGACCCAGCTTGTCGATCGAGGCTCCCAGGAACGGCGCGGTCGCCATGACGGCCCAACCGGCCCATTGCTGCCATTGTGAGATCAGGGCCTGACCCTTCACGGGATCACCGACCATCGTCGCGGCGATGTAGGGCATGAAGATGTAGATATTGATCAGGATTATGTACGGATCCTGCCCGCCCTCGAAGATCGACCAGCTGTAGCCGCCGCGATTTAGCTTGCCATCGGCCCGGCGCACGGCAGCGGTTTGATCGGTCACGTTGCATCCCCAGCGGCGGCGCAATCGGCCAGCCCTAGCAGTCACAGTAGCCGCCTTGCGAAGGTTGTCGATGGGGTGTCGGGCATGTGTTAGAGAGGCTGGGTGAACGTGCCTTTGATCACCCGTGCCGCCGAGGGCTATGACCGCCGCGCCTTTACGGTGACGGAGGTGAAGGCCATGGTCCGTGCTGGGATCATGGATGAGGACGAGCCCGTCGAGCTCTGGGAGGGCGAGTTCGTCCCGATGAACGCCAAGCATAATCGCCATGAACTCTGGAAGCGACGCCTCACCCGGTACCTGGCCAAGACGCTCCCCGACGAGCTGGCGGTGTCCGTTGAGCCGTCCGTTTACCTCAGCGACATCACGTTCCTTGAGCCTGATATCGTCATCTATGCTGAAGCGCTGCTGCCGGAGGACGTTCGGGGCCCAGACTGTCTGCTGGTGATCGAGATTGCGGATAGCTCGATCCATCGCGACCTTAGCACCAAGGCCCGGCTCTATGCCAAATATGGCGTGCGCCACTATTGGGTGCTGGATGCGGAGAACCGACGTGCCCACCTGATGACCGAACCCGGTGAGGCGGGCTATGGCGCGACGCAGATTGTCGAGAGCAGGGGGGCTGTCACCCTGCCGTTCGAACCGTCGCTGACGATCACATTGGCCGACCTGGACTGATCAGTCGCGCAGGAGCTCGTTGATCGAGGTCTTAGACCGGGTACGCTCGTCCACCGTCTTCATGATCACGGCGCAGTAGGTCGACGGCATGCCCTCGTGCGGGCTCGGGCGCGAGCCGGACATGATCACCGAATAGGGCGGCACTTCACCGGTGATCACCACGCCGGTGCGCCGGTCGACGATCGGCGTGGTCGAAGTCAGGTAGACGCCCATCGACAGAACGCTTCCCTCTCGCACGATCACGCCCTCAGCCACTTCCGAGCGGGCGCCGATAAAGCAGTTGTCTTCGATGATGGTCGGATTGGCCTGCAGCGGCTCCAGCACCCCGCCAATGCCCGCGCCGCCCGAGATATGGCAGTTCTTCCCGATCTGGGCGCAGGACCCCACGGTGGCCCAGGTGTCGATCATTGTGCCTTCATCGACATAGGCCCCGATGTTCACAAACGATGGCGTCAGCACCACATTGCGGGCCAGGAACGCGCCCCTGCGCACGGTGCAGCCCGGCACGGCGCGAAAGCCTGCGGCCTCGAACCGGGCAGCGTCCCAGCCGGTGAACTTCAACGGCACCTTGTCCCAGTAGGGGTGCGGGGCGTCGGCGTCGATCAGACGGTTGGCGGTCAGGCGGAACAGCAGAAGGATCGCCTGCTTGGCCCACTGATTGGTGACCCAGGCCCCGTCGGCCTCGCGCTGCGCGACGCGCAGAGTTCCGGCGTCGAGCTGTTCGATGGTCTCGTGCACGGCGTCGCGGACCTCGCCCTTGGTGGCGGTATTGATCGTGTCGCGGACGTCCCAGGCCGCCTCGATGATGCGCTTCAGGTCGGACATGTCAGGCAGCCTCTTTTAGGCGGGCGCGCTTAAGGAACGGCACCAGCTTTTCGGTTCGATGGTGGACGAAGGATGCAGTCGAGGCGGCGGCGTGCGCGCCGACCAGGACGGTAGTCATGCCGAGGTCTGCTGCGGGCGCCAGGTTGCGCTCGGCATCCTCGAAGAAGGCGGTGGCAGCCGGGATGATATCGTGAGCCACTCCCATCCGTCGGAATGCCTCGGGGCTGGGTTTGGGCTCATAGCCCGCCGAGCCGATATGGAAGACGTCGTCAAACAGGTAGCGTAGGCCCAGGTGGTTCAAAACCCGCTCAGCGTGGACATCATCGGCGTTGGTGAAGATGAGCCGACGGCCAGGAAGCCGTTCCAGTGCCGTCAAGAGGGCGGGATCACGTGCCAATGCGTCCAGCGACAGGTCATGGAAGATGGCGTGGAACTCTGCGGGATCGACGCCATGGTTCAGCATCATCCCCTTCAGCGTCAGGCCGTGCTCGGCCAAATAGCCTTTCTGCAGCTTGAAGGCTTCGTCGCGGGGTAGGCCTGTGACCTTCTCAACGAAGTCGGTCATCCGCACCACGAGCTCGCCCATGAAGCCGGATTCAGCCGGGTAGAGGGTGTTGTCTAGATCGAACAGCCATGTGTCGATGTGGGTGAGGTCCGCACTCACCGCCGGATCAAGGTCCCAGACCCGTGCTGGGTGAACAGTTCCACCAGCATGGCGTGGGGGCGGCGGCCGTCCAGGATGACGACGGCCTCGACGCCGGCCTCGACGGCGGCAATGGCGGTTTGCAGCTTGGGGATCATGCCGCCGGTGGCGACGCCGGTCTCGATGGCGGCTCTGGCCTCGGCGATGGTCATCTGGGCGACGCGATTGCCGTCCTTGTCCAGTACCCCGGCGACGTCGGTCAGCAGGAGCATCCGCTTGGCATCTAGCGCCCCAGCCAGGGCACCCGCAACCGTATCGGCGTTGATGTTGTAGGTCTGACCCTCGAGCGACACCCCGATGGGCGCGATCACTGGAATGTAGTCTTCGTCGGCGCTCAGCAGGGCGTCGATCAGCGTGGTGTCGATGGCGGTGGGCTCTCCGACAAAGCCTAAGTCGACCACCTGCTCGATCAGCGAATCTGGGTCCTTCTTCGTCCGGGTCACCTTCTCCACGGTGATCAGCCGCGCGTCCTTGCCCGACAGGCCCACGCCGCGGACCTTGGCTTCAGACCCGGCTTGGGTGATCCAGCTGGCGATCTCCTTATTGATGGCACCGGACAGCACCATCTCAGCCACTTCCATGGTCGCGGCGTCCGTGACCCGCAGGCCGTCGATGAAGGTGGATTTTACCCCAGCGCGCTCCAACATCGCCGAGATCTGCGGCCCGCCGCCATGCACGACGACGGGGTGCAGGCCAAGCATCTTCAGCAGCACGACGTCTGTGGCGAACAGGCGCGCGACGGACTCCTCGCCCATGGCGTGGCCGCCGTATTTGATGACCACAGTCTCGCGGTCATAGATCTGGATGTAGGGCAGGGCCTCGGCCAAAGTCTTTGCCGTTGCCCAACCCTGCGCTTCGGTATCTTCGCTCAACGCACCGTCCTTGCAAGTCCAGGCGACCCGATAGCCGACAGGGGTGCCCCTGTCACCCGCGCGGTGCGGTGCTATGATGTGGCAGAGTGTTGGAGGGTAGGGCATGCGGGTAAGTTTGGGCGTGGCGTTGGCGATCAGTGTGATGGCGGATTCTGCAGCCGCAGGAACGGTCGCGGTGACCGCCGGTCGCCTGCTGGACGTGAAGTCGGGTCGCTATCTCGACAAGCCCCTCGTGATCATCACCGACGGCCGAGTGGTGTCGGTCGGTAGAGCGGGCGATCCCACGCCCGCCGGCGCGGAACAGGTAAGCCTGCCGGGTGTGACCCTGCTACCGGGCCTGATCGACATGCATGTTCATCTGACCAGCTCGCCGCTCTATCGCGGCTATCGGAAGTTCGAGTTTTCCGACGCCTTCTGGACCGTGATCGCTAGCCGTCACGCCAAGGATACCCTGGAAGCGGGTTTCACCACCGTGCGCAACGTAGGCTCAGTCGGCTACGGCGATGTGGGCCTGAAGGAAGCCGTCGAGGCGGGGTTCGTGCCCGGCCCCCGGATCATTCCAGCGGCCTATAACTTCGGCGCCACAGGTGGGCACTGCGATGAGACGCATCTGCCAGCCTCCTATGATGCCGCCAAGCCGTTCAACGCCGACAGCCCCGATGCAGCCCGCGCCGCCGTGCGTAAGCTGCGCAAATACGGTGCCGAGGTGATCAAGATCTGCGCCACCGGCGGCGTGTTCTCACGAGGCGACACGCCGGGTGCCCAGCAGATGACCTTCGAAGAGATCAAGGCGGTCGTCGATGAGGCCCATATGGCGGACATGAAAGTCGCTGCACACGCTCACGGCGCATCAGGCATCAAGGCCGCGATCCTGGCCGGTGTAGACACCATCGAACACGCCAGTTTGGTAGACGACGAAGGCATCCGGCTGGCCATCCAGAAGGGCGCGTTTTTCGGGATGGATATCTACAACACCGACTACACCCAGGCCGAAGGCAAGAAAAACGGCGTCCTGGACGAGAGCCTTAAGAAGGATCGCGACATCGCGGACATTCAGCGGGAGAACTTCCGCAAGAGCCTCAAGGCCGGCGTCAAGCAGATCTATTCCACTGATGCGGGTGTCTATCCGCACGGCTGGAATGCCCGGCAGTTCGCGGTGATGGTGCGCTATGGCGCGACACCGTTGCAGGCCATCCAGACCGCGACGATCAATTCTGCTGAAGCCTTGGGATGGGCAAGCGATGTGGGCCAGGTCGCCAAGAGCTTCTACGGCGATTTGATCGGTGTGGTTGGTGATCCTCTCGCGGACGTGACGGTGCTTGAGCACCCGGTGTTCGTCATGAAGGGCGGTGAGGTTGTGCGGGCCTCGACGCTCAGTCTGCCCGCTCCGAAGCGCTAACTTGAATTTTTCGATGCCCACAGTTACTGTGGAAATATGAAAAATATCACAGTTACTGTGGATGACGCTACCTATCGCCATGCTCGCATTTGTGCGGCCCAGCACGACACCTCTGTGTCGGCCCTAGTTAAG
>JAYTWT010000030.1:0-20999 GCA_043743295.1 Alphaproteobacteria bacterium
ATCCACGTCAACGGCGGGGCGTACGTTCCGGCGTGATCTGCGCTGGCGCTCCACCGATCCGAGGTGCAGGCTGCTGACTGATCCTGGAGACAACGATGCCCACGCCAACCCCTGATCGTCGCACGCTGCTTGGCGTCGGTGCCCTCCTCGCGACGGCGCTCGCCGCGCCAACGATCGCCGCACCCATCAAGCCGAGCCCTAAGCCGCTGCCGTTTGATCCGACCGGCGTGACCGGCCTGTCGGAGAAGCTGCTGCGCAGCCACTTCGACAACAATTACTCCGGCGCCGTGAACCGGCTGGGGGCGATTTCCGCCGAGGTCTCTGGCCTCGATCTGGCGGCCACGCCCGGCTATCGGCTCAACGGTCTGAAGCGCGAGGAACTCGTCGCCTGGAACTCAATGATTTTGCACGAGGTCTATTTCGCGGGCTTGAGCGCGGCAGCCGCACCCAGCGCGCCTCTGGCCCAGGCCATTGAGCGCGACTTTGGTAGCCAGGCCCGCTGGGCTGCCGAGTTCATCGCCATGGGCAAGGCGTTGGGAGGCGGGTCCGGATGGGTTTTGCTCACCTACAGCCCGCACGATGGCCGCCTGGTGAACACCTGGGCCGCCGACCACACCATGACGCTAGCGGGCGGGACCCCGCTGGTCGCGCTCGACATGTATGAGCACGCCTACCAGATGGACTATGGTGCCAAGGCCGGGGCCTATGTGGACGCCGTGCTGAAGATCATTTCCTGGCGGCACGCCAACGAGGCCTTCCGGCGGGCCAGCGCAGTCTAGCCCCGGGGGGCCTCACTTTGAGGACAGGGCCGCGCCTTCAATTCGGCGAGTAACGCCTCAATGTGCTGCGCAAGCGCCGTCTGGGCACCCACGTAGTCGGCGTTCCACGACGGTACCGCCCAAGCGCGCGGCCTGACGAGCAGCGGCGAGTCTGCCGCCGCATCGTAGGCGATGACGATGTCCGCGTCCGTAGCGTCCGCAGCGCTCAGTGCCCGGGCCAGCTCCACCGCCGGATCGATCCCATCCGCCCTGAGACGCGACGCCAGCTCCGGTGACACATGATCCTCCGGCACGAGGCCCCGAGACGTCACCCGGACCGGCACGCCTGCCGACCTAGCGCGCTGGCGCAAGACTTCCCGCGCGATGGCGCTTTTCACCGTGCCTGCCGGACAGACGAACAACACTCTTGGCGAGGTGCACGGTACCGGCTTTGAGGACACCCGGGTTGGCACGGCCAGGGCGGCCAGAAGCACTCCACGACGGGTAAGAGAAAACACAAATCCTTCAGGCAAGCCCATGGCGCTAACTCCAAACGGAGTGGCGCGGTCGTTGGGCTTTGGCTGTAAGCCGCCGCCTGTCCGGGACACCGCATGATCCCGAGACGTCTGGCTTAGAATCTCAGCAGAATGAGCGCAAGGTTAGGGCTACTTCGATGTCTCCACCGCCCCGTCCAGCCGCGACCACTCCTCGAACGAACCGTCATACAGCAGCACCTTGGCCCCGATGGACCGCGCCGCGAAGATCGCCGCTGTCGCCTGTTGGCCCACATGGCAATAGGCCACGACCGTATCGCCTAGCTTGACGCCCGCCGCCTTGAATTGTGCCGCTACCGTCTCAGGCGAGGCCAATCTTAGGTCCGGCGTGGTCACCGACGTAAAGGGTACGCTCTTGGCACCGGCAATATGCCCAGCTTTTTGCGGCTTGGTCGGCATGCCTCCGGCTTTGGCTCCCGAGTAGAATTCTGGGGCGCGAGCATCCACCAACACGAAGCCGGGCGTCCCCGCATGCGCTTTCACAAACGCGGCATCGACCACCAGGGGCCTCATCTTCAAAGCGGCCAGCTTGCCCGGCTTCACCGCCGCGGCCTCGGTCGAGAGTGCCCGACCTTCAGCCTTCCAGGCACCCAGCCCCCCGTCGAGCAAGACCGTCCGCGCACCCAGGCCCGCCGCGTCCAGGGTGAACACCACGCGGGTCGCCGATTGGATGTCGCGGGTCGGATAGACCACGATCTTCGAGGTATCCGAGATGCCAAGCGCCGCCAGCCGGTCGCGCAAAGTGGTCGCGTCCAACATCTCCAAGATCAAGGGCTCCGGGCCCGACGGCGCGGCCGAGATGTCGCCCAGATTGACCAGCCGTGCGCCGGGAATGTGACCGGTATCGTAGGCCGGCTTGTCGCCAACCTGCAGGACAACCAAGTCCGGAGCGGTCAGATTCGCCGCCAGCCAGGATGTGCTGACCAGTATTTTTTCGCGTGGGCTTTCGGTAGCTTCCGCTGCGCTGGCTGTAGCCAATGCCACCACCAACGTCGCTAAGGCCGCCCAGAGAACCCGCATTGCATCACCCCAAAATCATCGACGACACGCTACGCCTTCGGTTGACGTCAGGCTAGCGTAACCCGTTGGTCGCAGTCCCTTGAGGCCGTGCACTTCGTTCCCGGTTGCTGAACAACTCGCGCCTCAGGCGAGTCCAGTTGCGGCGAACCAGCGGATATGGCCTGTGGATCGCGAATTTGGTAAAATTGGGGGAGATAATGAAAAACCTGACGAAATAGCTTGCTGTCGCGACTGTCGTTGGATCAATGGCATCGGCTTCGGTGGCCGCCGCGGCTGTTAACGTCGATTGGGTCGATTGGACGTCGCGAACAACGGCGACGCAAATCCTGGGTACGATCACCAGCGGCGTAACCTCGGTCGGCGTGCAGTACGACGGGGCAATCGACTTTGCTCAGATCGTGCCAGCAGCTCCAATCGATTATTGGGTCGACTTTGGTTACACGCAAGGTGTGGTCAATCGACCGACCGGAAAAGATATCATCGCTCTGAACGACGGTGGTCCGAAGACCATCACCTTTAGCCAAGCCGTGATTGATCCCTACCTCGCCTTCACCAGCTGGAACGGCAACACCGTCAACTTCAGTGCGCCCTTCTCTATCGTCAGCCAGGGGGCCGGATACTGGGGCAATGGGTCCTTCGTGCCCAACATGGCCAGCGATGGGTTCTTCGGGAGCGGCGAGGTTCATGGCGTCTTGAAGTTCTCCGGGACGTTTACCTCACTGAGCTTCACGGACTCTTCGGAGAATTGGCACGGCTTCACAGTTGGTATCGGTGGCGTCTCCGACGGCGGAGTCCCTGAGCCGACCACCTGGGCACTCATGATCCTCGGCATTGGTTCAGTCGGTGCCGTGATGCGCCGCCGCCGCCCTGCGCTGGCCTAAGGCCTTGTTGCCTTGACCCGTCGAGGACGAATTCCTCGATGGGTCAGGTCTTCTACGCGCCAATAGATTCCCCAAGGTTCCGCCCTGCGGTACCTCTAGCGAACACATGCTGAACGTGATTCGCCGCCGCCTCGCTTTGGAGCGCCCCGCATGATCGGGCGTCTGCGCGGGGCCGTGGCCGAAATCTCCGAGGAAGAGGCCCTGATCGATGTGATGGGCGTGGGCTATGTGGTGCGCTGCGGCGGCCGCACACTCTCTCGCCTGCCGGGCGTCGGCGAAGAGACCCTGATTCACGTCGAGAGCCACTTCGGCGAACAGACTGGGGTGACGCTCTACGGTTTCCTGAGCCGCGATGACCGCCGCGCCTTCGTACTCTTGCGCACCATTCAGGGGGTCGGGCCCAAGGCCGCGTTGGCGGTACTGGATGTCTTGCCCCCAGCCGAGCTAGCCGGCGCGGTGGCTCGCGACGACAAGGCCCTGGTGGCCCGTGCCCAGGGCGTCGGGCCCAAGCTGGCCCAGCGGATCGTCACCGAGCTGAAGGGCAAACCAATCACCGATGGCCCGGTCGCCGCCTTCCAAGGTCAGAGCGCCGCCGTTACCCAAGCCAAGGCCAGCGCGTCCGGCGAGGCGGTCGCCGCCCTGATGGGGCTCGGCGTCGCTGAGCCGTCAGCCCGCCGCGTCGTCGAAGCCGCCGCGCAACGCCTGGGCGAAGATGCTGATCCCGGGGTACTGATCAAAGCTGCTCTGCAGGAGTTGGGGCGGTGACCCGGCTGGTGTCCGGTGACCCCGCGCCGTTCGAGCCGGCAGACAAGGCGCTGCGCCCCCAGACCCTGGCCGAGTTCGTCGGGCAGAAACAGGCCAAGGGTAACCTCAGCGTCTTCATCGCGGCGGCCAAAGGCCGCGCCGAGGCGTTGGACCATGTGCTGCTGTTCGGGCCGCCGGGCCTGGGGAAAACCACCCTGGCCCAGATCATCGCTCGCGAGTTGGGTGTAGGGTTTCGCGCGACGTCCGGCCCGGTGCTGGCAAAGGCCGGCGACCTCGCGGCGATCCTGACCAATCTGGAACCTCGCGACGTCCTGTTCATTGATGAAATCCACCGACTTCCGGCCAATGTGGAGGAGATCCTCTATCCGGCAATGGAAGATCATGTCCTTGACCTGATTATCGGCGAGGGGCCGTCGGCGCGCTCGATCCGCATTGACCTGGCACCCTTCACTCTGGTGGCGGCGACGACGCGGGCGGGGCTGCTGGCAACGCCACTGCGCGACCGGTTCGGCATTCCGATCCGACTGGAATTCTACACCCACGAAGAACTTCAACAGGTGCTGATGGGCGCGGCGGTCAAGATGGGCACAGCCTTGGCGGCCGACGGCGCCGCCGAGATCGCCACCCGGGCGCGAGGTACGCCACGCGTGGCCGGACGACTTCTGCGTCGGGTCCGCGACTTTGCCGAGGCCGACGGTACTGAGGTGATCAACCAGGCCGCCGCCGCCAGTGCACTGGCCCGCCTGGACGTGGACGAGCACGGCCTGGACGCTCTTGACCGCCGCTATCTGCGCGCTCTGATCGAGAACTATGCCGGCGGCCCCGCAGGGGTCGAAACCCTCGCCTATGCCATCGCCGAGGCGCGCGATGCGGTCGAGGACGTGATCGAGCCTTTCCTGCTGCAACAGGGGTTCATCCAGCGGACGCCGCGCGGACGGATGGCGGCGGCGCGGGCCTACACCCACCTTGGCCTCAGCGCGCCCAAGAGCGTGGGCCAAGCGCCGTTTGAGGACCTGTTCGAATGAGCGAACCTAGCAGCGGCTGGCTGGAGGGCCGCGAGCACGTTCTGCCGGTGCGCATCTATTACGAAGACACCGACTTCACGGGTATGGTCTACCACGCCAACTATCTGCGCTATTTCGAGCGCGGGCGGAGTGACTTTTTCCGGATTGCGGGCATCAGTCACACCGCCCTGCTGGCCCTGGCGGAACCCACAGCCTTCACCCTGGTGCGCGTTGAGGTGGACTATCGCCGCGCGGCGAAGGTGGATGATGCGCTGCTAGTGCACACCGCCTATGACGCGTTGCAGGGCGCTAGGCTGATGGTGAGCCAGCGCATCATGCGGGGCGATGAACTGATTGCCGAGGCCAAGATTCAGGCCGTCTGCATCAGCCTGGAAGGGCGCGCCAAGCGGCCGCCGCCGGAAATGGTGGCCCGGCTACGTCCCTACTTCGCGCCATAAGTTTGCCATCGACACCCGCCAGCACTGACAAACGATCTCAGGAGAAACGATGAACCCGGCCGCCGCCATCACGCCCGAGAGCTTCGACCTGTTCCACATCTTCGTGCGCGCCGATTGGGTGGTAAAGCTGGTGATGATCGGCCTAGGCGGGGCCTCGCTGTGGTCCTGGAGCATCATCCTGGACAAGATTTTCAAGTTCCACGGCCTCAATCGCGACGCCAATGCGTTCGAAGACGCTGTCGCCTCCGGCCGCAGCCTTGAGGAGGTCGCCGCCGACGCCGGTGAACAGCCGGTCCACGCCCTGCCGCGCATGCTGCAGGCCGCTTTGAAGGAATGGCGGGACGCGCGCGTGCGTGGTGCCGCGTCAGAAGGCCAGCTTGCCTTCCTGATTCAGCGCATCGACCGTACGCTCGATACCATCATCGCTCGCGAGAGTGCGCGTGTTGAAGCCGGGCTCGGGGCCTTGGCCATCGTCGCCACCGCCTCACCGTTTGTGGGGCTGTTCGGTACCGTCTGGGGGATCATGCGGTCTTTCCAGGCCATCGCCATCCAGAAGAATACCTCGCTGGCCATCGTCGCCCCGTCCATCGCTGAGGCCCTGTTCGCCACCGCTGTCGGTCTAGTTGCCGCTATTCCCGCCTACATCGCCTACAACGCGTTCTCGACCTCGGCGGGGACCTATTCGGGCCGCCTCGAAGGCTTCGCCGACGATCTGTCGACCGCTATCCAGCGGCGCTTGGCGGAAAAGGCTTAGAGCCGTGGCGCTCTCCGCCCACGACGCCTTCTCAGCTGGTGGCGGCCGTCGCCGCCGAAGGGGCCGCCGAGGCCGCGGCGCGCTGAGCGAGATCAACGTCACCCCGCTGGTCGACGTGATGCTGGTGCTGCTGATCATCTTCATGATCTCCGCCCCGCTGCTGACCGCGGGCGTGCCAGTAGAGCTGCCCAAGACCGAAGCCGGTGCCATGCAGGACGTTCCTGACCCGATCACCCTGTCCATCCGACCGGACGGTGCCATCTACATCGGTGAGGACGAAACCCCGTTCGCCAACCTCGCACCGCGTCTGAAAGCCATGGCCAGTGACACTACCCGGCCGATCTATGTCCGGGCTGACGGCAAGGCCAGCTATGAGGTAGTGGCACGCGTGATGGCGTCATTATCCACCTCCGGCTTCACCTCGATCAACCTAATCACTGACACCGGCGGCCCCTCATCAGGTGGCGAGAAGAACGAGGCCGCGCCGTGAGCGTCGCCGCGCCCAGACGTTTGCCGGTCCCGCCATCGGCTTTCGGCTCGCTGGCGCTGCACGTCGCCGTAGCGGCGGCTTTCATGATGTCCTGGGGCAGTCGCGACCTTAAGGTCGGCGCAGTCGTGCCGGTAACCATCGTCTCCAACGCGCCGGATCGCGATACCCGCCCCGCTGAGCAGGCGCTTGAGACCCAGAGCGCCATGACCGAAACGCCGGCAGAGGCTGCGCCGCCGGAACCGGTCCCGCCGCCCACACCTTCGACACGCACCCCCGCGCCAACCCCGGCCAAGACCCCCGCAATGCCAGCGGAAAAAGCCTTCGACCTCGATGCCCTGGCCGCCAGCCTGACCAAGCCCGTGCGCAACACGCCGCCAAGGCCCTCCGCTGCGCCCGCTGGACCCACCCGTGCTGAGACCGCGCCCGTTGCGCGCCAAACGGTCGGTACGGGCCTTGCAACAGGTGCCGCCGTCACCGGTATGACCGAGGAGCTGCAACGCCGCTGGAACCCTAACTGTGACGTCGAAGGCGGTCGCGACGTCCTCGTACGCGTGACCTTCCAACTGGGGATGAGTGGACAGGTGGTCGGCGACATCACCAGCCAGATCCAGGGTCCGCGCACCCCCGTCGCCACCGCCGGTGCCGAGCGCGCCGTCCGCGCGGTCTATGCTGCGGCTCCGTTCCGCGGCCTGCCGCGCGAGTTCTACGGCGACAAGATTTCCGTCAACTTCATTGCGCGAGAGGCCTGCGCCCGATGACCCGATCATATCCGCGTTTCGGAACCCTCTCAGCGCTCACGCTGGCCCTTATCTGCGTGCTGATCTGCGTCGGATTGGCTCAGCCCGCGCGCGCCGAGATCCAGATCAACGTCAATCGCGCTGACGTGCAGCCGTTGCCGGTCGCAGTGCCAGCCTTCGGGGGAGGTCAGGGTGTCGAAATCGCCAAGGTCATCGCCGCCAACCTGCAGCGCTCGGGCCTCTTCCGCCCGCTTGATCCGGCCAGTTTCATCGAAAAAGACATGACCGCCGCCGTGCAGCCGCGCTTCGGCGACTGGAAGACCATCAATGCCCAGGCTTTGGTCAACGGCCAGGTCACCGTCGAGGGCGGTCGCCTTCGAGTCGATTTTCGGCTCTGGGATGTGTTTTCCGAGCAGCAACTGCTGGGCCTACAGTTCACCTCCAGCCCAGAGAACTGGCGGCGTGTAGCGCACAAAATCTCGGACGCTGTCTATGAACGGTTGACCGGCGAGAAGGGCTATTTCGACACCCGCGTGGTGTTCGTTGCCGAGACCGGCGCCCGCGGCAAGGTGATTAAGCGGCTGGCGATTATGGATCAGGACGGCGCCAACCCCAGCTATCTGACCGGCGGCGATTCCATCGTCATGACACCCAGGTTCTCCGCCAATAGCTTGGAAATCACCTATATGTCGCTGCGGCCCGAAGCCTCCTCAATCTATCTGTTCAATCTGGAGACCGCGCGCCGCGAGAGCCTGGGCACCTTCCCCGGCATGGTGTTCGCGCCGCGGTTTTCTCCCGATGGATCAAAGGTCGCCTTCTCGGTCGAGCGTCGGGGTAACAGCGACATTTATCTGATGAACCTGACCAGCCACACGTCGACCCGGCTAACCTCAGATCCTTCCATCGATACCTCGGCATCGTTCTCGCCCGACGGATCGAAGATCGCGTTCAACTCCGACCGGTCCGGGTCGCCGCAGCTCTACATCATGAACGCCGACGGCTCGAACCCCCGCCGGATGTCCTATGCCGCCGGGCGATACACAACGCCGGTTTGGAGCCCGACCGGCGAGTTCATCGCCTTCACCAAGCAAGAGGGCGGGCAGTTCCATATCGGCATCATGCGGCCCGATGGCACCGACGAGCGGCTGCTGACCACCAGTTATCTGGATGAAGGCCCCACCTGGGCACCCAACGGACGGGTGCTGATGTTCTCTCGCGAGACGCAAGGCGGTCCGCCGAAACTCTGGAGTGTCGATGTAACCGGCCGGATCCTGCAACCGGTGCCCTACCCCGGTGCAGGCTCAGACCCAGCTTGGTCGCCATTGCTTAACTAGACTTACGCCAAATTCCGGCCCCATAAATCCCTCTACTGATTTGCAACCAAACCCGCAGGAGACTCAGATGGTCGGTCGTGTGAAATCCAACACCGTGTTCCGTCTGGCGCTGATGGGCGCGGCGGTGGTGTCCCTGGCCGCCTGCGCCAGCAAGCCTAAGCCCAGCTTCCCTACCCAGGCTCCGCCTCAGGCCCAACCCCAGGCTCCGCCGCGCACCGAGCTCCCTCCGGCGACGGCTCCGGTCAGCCAGACACCGATGGCCGCCCTGCCCGGCTCAGCCGAGGATTTTGTCGTCAATGTTGGCGACCGGGTCTACTTCGACACCGACAGCGTCGACGTCCGCGCCGACGCCACGCCGTTGCTGGACGCCCAATCCAATTGGCTGCGCCGCTATGGCGACGTGAAGGTCCGCATCGAAGGCAATGCCGATGAACGCGGCACCCGCGAGTACAATCTGGCGCTGGGCGCGCGCCGGGCCAACTCGGTCCGCGATTATCTGGTGAACCAAGGCGTCACTGCCGACCGCATTACGACCATCTCATTCGGCAAGGAACAGCCTTTCGACGCGGGCAGCGGCGATGAGGCTTGGCAGAAGAACCGCAACGCCCGTACCGCGATTGTTTCCGGCACCCGGTGAACCGCCTGCGTCTACCCACGATCCTGATGACGCTGGCGGTCCTCGCGGCCGCCGGTCCATCCTTGGCGCAAGTCCCTCTCGACGATCCGCTCGACGCCCGCGATGCCAAACGCGTGGAGCGGATGGAGAAGGTGGTCCGCGAACTGCGGTCTATCGTCTTCCAGCTGCGTGACACGGGTAAGCCGGTCATCGTTCAACCCGCAGACACCGACGCCCGCATCGCCGAGATGGCGTCCAAACTGTCCGACCTTGAGACCACGCTGCGCAGCCTGAACGGTTCGTTCGAAGCCGTCACCCGCGAAGCCGATCAGGCGCGGCGTGAGAACGCCCAACTGCGTAAGGACATTGCGGCCTTGTCCGAACGACTCGCAACGGTCGAACAGAAACAGGCCCAAGCCGTTGCGCCGCCGCCCTTCGAGACGGCTCCACCTCCCGCTGCCGCCGCAGGCGATCCGGCCAAGGATTTCCTACAGGCGCGGCAGCTGATGCTGGCGGGCGACTATGACGCCGCTGAAGCCGCCTTCTCGGCCTTCGTCGAGGCCTATCCCGACGCTAGCCGCAACCCCGAAGCGCGCTACTGGCTGGGCAAGACCCTGGGCGTCCGCGGGGCCTATGCCGAGGCCGCAAAAGCCTATATCGGCGCCATCCGTGGCTGGCCGCAGACCCCTTGGGCACCCGACGCCGTTGTTGATTTGGCTCGCGCGCTAGTGGCGTTGAAAAAGCCGACGGATGCCTGCCAGACGTTGACCGAGTTCACCCGTCGCTACCCTAAGGCGCAGGCAAATGTGGTCACCCGAGCCGCGGCCACCCGCACCCTGGCCAAGTGCGCGGCGTAGGGCTCACGCGCTGTCGAAGCGCAGAAAATGCACCCGCGCCGCGCCGTAGTCGCGCACGTCTAGGGCCGTGAAGCCGGAGACCACAAACGCGGGCTCACCCACACCACGTTCGACAACCATCAAGGCACCGGGCACCAACCACCCGCCCTCCGCCAACTTGGCCAATGCCGTCTCGCCTAGGCCCTTGGCGTAGGGCGGATCGAGGAACGCTACATCGAAGGGCGCGCCGTCCGCACCGGGTTTAGTTCCGAGATCAGTGGCGTCGCGGCGGTGGACCCGCGTGCGGCCAAACAGGCCAAACGCCTCGACGTTGTCGCGGATCGCACCACGCGCGGCTTCATCGGTCTCGACGAACAGGCAAAAGCCCGCGCCACGCGACAGGGCCTCGAACCCCAGGGCACCGGAACCGGCGAACAAGTCCATGACCCGCAGGTCTCTCAAGCCTGGTGACCACGGTGCGTGCTCCAGGATATTGAAGATCGCCTGGCGGGCGCGGTCGGACGTGGGTCGGGTCGCTGCACCCTGAGGCGCCACCAGGGTCCGCCCACGAAACTCGCCCGATACGATGCGCAATGTCAGCTCCTTGTAGGCGGTGGCTTCCCGTTCCAAGGTTTCCGGCCAACAATCAAGGCTGACGGATCAAGCCAACAGCTTAGAGAGGATGCGATGGGTCTGGTTTCAGTGACGCGACGTAGCGGTACGGCGGTGATGACCTACGCCAACCCACCGTTCGGAACCATGACATCGGCGGGCGCGCAGGAGATGCTTGAGGCGTTCCGGCCTATGGCGGCGGACCGAACTGTCCGCGCGATCATCATCACCGGCGGGCTACCGGGCATCTTCATCCGCCACTATGACGTGGATGAATTGAACGCCATGGGCGAGTCTCTGAAAGACCGGGCCCTGCCGGTGCCCGCCGTCGCACCGCCGACCGATGGTTTCCTGGCGCTGACCGATGCGATCTTCGCCGCGCCCAAGCCGGTTCTGGCGGCGATCAACGGGCTCTGCATGGGTGGGGGGTTCGAGATCACGCTAGCCTGCGATCTGCGTATCGCCAGCCCCGACGTGGAGGCTATCGGCCTGCCCGAAACGCGGATCGGTATCTTCCCAGGCGGCGGCGGAACTCAGCGGCTGCCGCGTGTGGTGGGCGAGGCCAAGGCCCTGGAGATCATCCTGCGTGGGCTCACCTTCGACGGCGCTGAGGCGCATAGGATCGGTCTGGTGCATGAACTGGCGGCCGACCCACTAGCCCGCGCGCTAGAGATATCCACGGCGTTCGAAGCCCATGGCGCGGAGGGCCTCGCCCACGCCAAACGGCTTACCCGCGCGGCCCTCGACCGCCCGATTTCGGTCGGGCTGGCGGACGAGCGCCGGAGTTTCCTCGAGGCGATGCAGCAGCCTTCGGCCCGCGAGGGCTTGGCTTCGGGCCGGAGCCCCGCGGAGATCCAGAAGCTCTGACCGCCGATGTGCTGGGCCGATCAATGATGCCGGGACGGGTCGGCGTCGCAGCCTTGGCAGGACGCTTTGCCTTAGCAGGCCGGGCCTTGGCCGAACCTCGGACCTTGGCTTCGGCCTTTTCCTTTAGCGGTTGGCGCACCTTCGGCTTCGGCTTGGCCCACCCCGCCTTGTAGACTGGTTTTTCCTTAGGCCCGCGCACTGGTGCCAATTCCGCCTCGATCTTGGCTGCGTCCTGCGCGCGCCGAGCGGCATTCTTGGCCGGAGTGCGGTACTGCGGCCGCTCACCGGTCGGCAGGTTATCCGGATCGATATGTACCGCGAGCTGTTCGCGGATTACCCGAGGGCCGACCTCCTCGATCTCGCCCACGCCCAGGACGCCCAGAGCAAAGGGGCCGTAGGCCAGCCGGATCAGACGATTGACCTTCAAGCCAATCGCTTCCAGTACGCGCCGAACCTCGCGGTTTTTGCCTTCGGCCAGAGTGATAGTCAGCCACAGATTAGCACCCTGCGGACCCTCCTTCGCCTTATCGAGATGAGCTTCCACAGGGCCGTAGCGCACACCCTCGACGGTGATACCGTTCTTCAGGGTGTCCAGCTTCTCTTGCGTGGTCCGCCCGTGAGCCCGTGCCCGATAGCGGCGGACGAGGGCTGTCGAGGGCATCTCGAGCGCCCGCGCCAGTCCGCCGTCGTTGGTCAGCAGCAGCAAGCCCTCAGAATTGATATCCAGGCGGCCCACCGAAATGAGGCGCGGTAGTTCCTCGGGCAGACCTTCGAACACCGTCGGGCGTCCCGCTGGATCCTTGTGCGTCGTCACCAGGCCCACCGGCTTGTGGTAGCGGAATACTCGTGCGGCCTCCGGTTCGCCTACCACCTCGCCGTCGACGGTGAGGATATCGCCGGGCTCCACCTTGACGGCGGGCGTCTCCAGCGTGCGACCGTTGATCGCCACGCGGCCCGCGCCGATCAGCCGCTCAACATCGCGGCGCGAGCCGACGCCAGACCGGGCCAAGAGCTTGGCGATGCGCTCTCCGATCCCGTCCGTATTTGGCTCTAGGGCTTGACCCGCGTCATCGGGCTGGGTTCGTAGGGGATCGTGGACCATGATTTTCGCACCATGCGCATTGCGCTCGAGGCGGCGCAAGCCGCAGCCGCTGCCGGAGAGACACCGGTGGGTGCCGTCGTGGTCGATCCAGCCACCGGCGAGGTGATCGCGGTGGGTGCCAATCAGCCGATCGGCAGCCACGATCCCACCGCTCATGCCGAGATCGTCGCCCTCCGCGAAGCGGCGCGCAAGCGCGGCAACTATCGCCTCACCGACCTAACCCTGGTGGTCACACTTGAGCCCTGCGCCATGTGCGCCGGTGCCATCAGTCACGCTCGCATCGGTCGTCTGGTGTTCGGTGCCGAGGACGCCAAGGGCGGGGCAGTCGTCAACGGGCCACGATTCTTCGAGCAGTCCACCTGCCATTGGAGACCTGCTGTAGTGGGAGGTATCATGGCGGATGAGAGTTCGGCCCTGTTGAAAGATTTCTTCAAGGCGCGGCGGAAGTCAGGAGGGGCGAAGTGATATTGGCTTTGTTGGCGACTGCGGTTGTGGGGTCCGGTGACCCGATGCTGGAAAACCGACTTGGCTGGATGGCGGGCGCATGGGTGCAGAAAAACGAGGACGGGAAAATCCAGGAGACCTGGCTCGCCCCAACAGACGGCGTGATGGCTGGTGTCAGCCAAACCCAGCGCGTAGGCCGCAAACCCTTCATCGAATACATGAAAATGAGCCAGGAGCCGGCGGGCCTCACCTTCACGGCGATCCTGTCCGGTCAGCCTCCTACGCCGTTTTGTCCTGAAGCCCGGCTACGGCACAGACGCCGTGTTCGAGAATCTCGCCCACGACTTTCCCCAGCGCGTCATCTATCGCCCTTGCGGCCCGGACCTTTGCGCACGGATTGAGGGAACGATCGGCGGCAAGGCTAAATCGCAGGACTGGCGTTACACGCGGATCAAGTAGCAGGCTTGCCTTCCGCGCCCTCTCGGACCGATGATGCTTCCAAACAACGGTATGGGAGGACGTCATGGTAGGTCTTTTGGACGGCAAGGTTGCAATTATCACGGGCGCGGGCGGCGGGTTAGGCGAGGCCTATGCCAAGCTGTTCGCCAAGGAAGGCGCCAGCGTCGTCGTCAACGACCTAGGCGGTGCCCGCGACGGATCTGGCGTCGGGACCAGCGCCGCAGCCCAGAAGGTGGTCGATGAGATCATCGCTGCCGGCGGCAAGGCGGTAGCCAACGGCGATGACGTCTCAACCATGGACGGCGGCGAGAACATTCTTAAGACCGCGCTCGACGCTTTTGGCAGCTGTGACATCCTGGTTTGCAATGCCGGCATTCTGCGCGACAAGACCTTCGCCAACACCTCCGAAGACGACTGGGACAAGGTGATCAAGGTGCACCTGAAGGGCACCTATTGTTGCGCCCTGCCTGTCTGGAAATACATGAAGGACAACGGCGGCGGCTCGATGGTGCTGACCTCGTCCGGCTCGGGCCTCTACGGCAATTTCGGTCAGACCAACTACGGTGCGGCAAAGGCCGGCATTTATGGAATGACCCGAGTGATGTCGATCGAAGGACGCAAGTACAACATCCGCGTCATGTGCCTAGCGCCCGGGGCCTACACCCGCATGACGGCCGACTTGCCGGGTCGCATCGGCAAAGAACCGGAGCCGATGAGCCTGCCGGAAAACATTGCCCCCGCAGTGCTGTTCATGGCTTCCGACCTCGCCGCCGAGCACTCCGGCAAGGTGCTCAGCGTCACCAGCCGCGGCGTGCGCGAGATCAAGATGCTGGAGACCGGCGGTTTCAATCCGGGGCGGGCCTATACGGCGAAAGAGGTGGCAGACAACGCGGCCAGCATCTTCTTTGATCCCGCAGACACCCGGCGCGGTGTGGCGGTACCGGCGAAGGTGTCAGCCTAACAGGGCCAGCCGCATGTCCAGCCGGTCCCGGACATCTGGCCACTCATCGGCCAGGATCGAGAAGATCACGGTATCGCGGATACGGCCGGTCCAGGTGAGGCGATCCTGACGTAGGATCGCCTCTTGCACCGCGCCCAGCTTGGTCACCGCCGCGCGGGAGCGCAGATTCCGCGCGTCGACCCGGTAGACCACGCGGCGCGCGCCGGACGCAAAAGCCTCGGTCATCATCAAAAGCTTTGCCGCAGGGTTGATCGCCCCGCCCCGAGCGTCAGGCTGATAGTAGGTGCCGCCGATCTCAACCACGCCGTTGGGTCCATCGATACCGTAGAAGGTCGTAAGGCCGACGACTGAGCCGCTGGACACCACCGCATAAGCTATCGTGGTTCCCTCCGCCTGGTCAGCCAGTAGCTTGGCCCAAGTCGGTTCAAAGTGCTCGTTCGCCCACGAGAACGGATAGAGGTCAGTCCATATCTGTTGGTCGGCATTGACTGACGCGTTGAGGCCGTCGCGATGACGCGCCGCCATCGGCTCCAGCCGCACGAACGCATTCTCAAGGGTTCGAGCTTCCAGGTTCATGGGCGGACCTCCAACAGCGCACCAGCCATAGGGGCTTGGACCCGCACTGCAAACGGCCAGTTTCGAGATCACGGCCCGCCGTGACCAAGTGCCTTGCCTTTCGCCGCCAGAGGGGCGAACCCTCCCGGATGGCCCGTCCATTCACCTTGCCCGTCCTTGACGACACGCCCCTGGCACCAGGTCTTTATGTGGTGGCGACGCCGATTGGCAATCTGCGCGACATTACGCTGCGGGCACTGGATGTGCTGGCCCAGGCCGACCTGGTGCTGGCCGAGGACACCCGCGTGACCGGCAAGCTGATGCACGCCTATGGCCTTTCGGCCAAACTGGAGCGCCATGATGAGCACGCCGCAGAGCGGGCGCGTCCCAAAGCGCTGGCGGCCTTGGCTGAGGGCAAACGGGTGGCTCTGGTCAGCGACGCCGGCACGCCTTTGATCTCCGATCCCGGCTATCGGCTGGTGCGGCAGGCGGCGGCCGAGGGCTATGCCGTAGTACCGATCCCCGGCGCGTCCGCCTTGATCGCCGGACTGTCCGCGGCAGGCCTGCCCACCGACCGGTTTTTGTTCGTCGGGTTTCCACCACCCAAAAGCGCCGCACGGCGGACCTTTCTGGCCGAGTTCGCCGGCATCCGTGCGACCCTGGTGTTCTACGAAGGTGGCTCGCGGCTGGCTGCCAGTCTGGCCGACATGGCCGCGGTGCTGGGCGAGCGCGAGGCGGTGGTCTGCCGCGAACTGACTAAACTTTACGAGACCATCTATCGCGGACCCTTGTCGACCCTGGCGACCGATCCAAAGCTGGACGCGCCCAAGGGCGAGATCGTGATCCTGGTGGGTCCAGGCCGCGAGACCGAGGCCACCGCCGCCGACGCCGACGCCGCGCTCATTGACGCGCTAGGCCGCCTGAAACCCGCCGAGGCTGCGGCAGAGGTGGCCAAGGCGCTGGGTCTGCCCCGCCGCGATCTCTATCGTCGCGCCATGGAGCTAAAGCAGTGAATGCTCGCGCCGAACGCGGGGCTGAGGCCCGCCGATCCGGCCGTCGGGGCGAGGTGTGGGCGGCGATCTGGCTAATGGCCAAGGGTTACCGGATTCTGGGGTTTCGCCTGAAGACTCCCCAGGCAGAGATCGACCTGCTGGTTCGGCGCGGCGACGTGCTGGCCGTGGTGGAGGTCAAGCGCCGAGCCTCGCTGGCGCTAGCGCTGGAGACCGTGACCTTCGATCAGCGCGACCGCCTACGACGCGCGGGCGCTGGGCTGCTGGCCGGTCGGCCCGGCCTTCGCGGGCACAACCTTCGGCTGGACCTGCTAGCCCTGGCACCCGGACGTCTACCACGACATCTGCCCGACGCTTGGAAAGGCAGCTGACGCTGGCGCTGGTCAGCCTGAGCCCCTATGTCCACTCACGTTGAGCTGGGAGCCCGCCGTATGTCACTCAAGGTCGCCGTCCAGATGGACCCCATCGAGGGGATCAATATCGAGGGCGACACAACTTTCCTGATGATGGAGACCGCCCAGGCGCGGGGCCATTCACTGTTCGTCTATACGACCTCGACCCTTTCCATGGAGGATGGCCGAGTGTTCGCGCGCGGCCGAGATGTCACGGTTCAGCGGGTGACTGGTGACCACGCAGCCTTAAGTGCGCCGCGAAAGGCCGAACTCACCGAGTTCGACGTCATCCTCCTGCGCCAGGATCCTCCCTTCGACATGCACTATATCGACACCACCTTTTTCCTCGAGGCGGTGCACCCAAAGACCCTGGTGGTGAACAATCCAATCGAGGTGCGAAATGCGCCGGAGAAGCTGTTCGTCACCAAGTTTCCCGGCCTTCAGCCACCGACGATGATCACCTGGGATCGGGCCGCGGTGCTCGATTTCCGCGCCCGCCATGGCGATATAGTCATGAAGCCACTGAACGGTCGGGGCGGCTCAGGCGTGACGCGCCACCTGAAGGACGACCCAAATCTGGATACCCTTTTAGAGCTACACGCCGAATTGGGCCGCGAGCCGATCATCGTGCAGAAGTTCCTGCCGTTGGTAACCAAGGGCGACAAACGTATCCTACTGATTGACGGCGATCCGGTCGGCGCGATCAACCGTGTGCCGGCCAAGGGTCAGATCCGTTCGAACTTGGCGGTTGGCGGTGAGGCCCAGCCTATCGAACTGTCCGCCCGCGATCGTGAAATCTGCGCCCTCATTGGTCCAGAGCTGAAGGCTCGGGGGCTGATCTTCGTCGGCATCGACGTGATCGGCGAATTCCTCACCGAAATCAACGTCACCTCGCCAACCGGCGCCGTAGCCTTGAAGCGGTTCACCGGCGTCGATGCCACTGACGTGATGTGGGAACGGATTGAAGCCCTACGACGCGTCGCTTAGGCTGTTGTCGAAGAGACGCCCAGAAGTCACGGAAACGTCTCGGTTTCTCAGAAGTTCTATATTTGTTCTTGATCTGAGCTAGCGTTCGTGCTGCTCTTGTGGATAACTTATGCTTACACACAAGGGGTAGTGGCATGGCCGCTCGCGTCGTTACCTTGGCCTTTCGAGGTGTTGAAGCGCTGCGCGTTGACGTCCAGGTCCAGTTCACCCGTGGCGAGTCGAAATTCTTCTTGGTCGGCATGGGCGACAAGGCGGTGTCGGAAAGTCGGGAGCGGGTGCGGGCAGCCTTCGTTGGGATGGGGCTGGCCCTGCCAGCCAAGCGGATCATCGCCAATCTAGCCCCTGCGGACCTGCCCAAGGAAGGCAGTCATTATGATCTCCCGATCGCGCTGGCGATCATGGCGGCGATGGGAATCATCCCACCAGACGCGCTGGACGACTGGGCGGCAGTAGGCGAACTGGCGCTGGATGGCCGCATCACGCAGGTGGCCGGCGCCTTGCCAGCGGCGGTGGCCGCAGGTGCCCTGGGCCTGGGACTGATCTGTCCAGAGGCCTGCGGACCCGAGGCGGCTTGGGCGGGCAACACGCGCATCTTGGCAGCGCCCTCCCTCATCGCCCTGGTCAACCATTTCCGAGGTACACAAATTCTCTCTCCGCCCGTGCCGGGCGAGATGATTGCCGACGCCCGCGGCCCTGACCTTCGAGACGTCAAAGGTCAGGAGAACGCGAAGCGCGCACTGGAGATTGCCGCCGCGGGCGGGCACAATCTGTGCTTCATCGGACCGCCCGGGTCGGGCAAATCAATGTTGGCTGCGCGGTTGCCCGGGTTGCTGCCGCCACTGACGCCGGAAGAACTGCTGGAGACCTCGATGATCCAGTCCGTGGCGGGGCTGATCGCTAAAGGCCAGTTGACTCGCGCGCGGCCGTTCAGAACCCCACACCACTCCGCCAGCATGGCCGCGCTCACCGGTGGCGGCCTCAAAGCCAAGCCGGGCGAGGTCAGTCTGGCGCATAATGGCGTGCTCTTCCTAGATGAGTTGCCGGAATTCGGGACCCAGGCTTTGGACAGCCTGCGCCAGCCGCTGGAGACGGGTGAAGTCGTTGTCGCCCGTGCCAATGCTCACGTCCGCTATCCAGCCCGCTTCCAGCTGGTGGCCGCCATGAACCCTTGCCGTTGCGGCCACGGAGGGGCGGGCCGGGGCGCCTGTGGGCGCGCACCGCGATGCCAAAGCGACTACCAGGGCCGCATCTCTGGGCCGCTGATGGATCGGATCGATCTTCAGATCGAGGTGCCACCTGTCACCGCGGCTGATCTGGCTTTGCCGGCTCCGGCGGAGGGTACGACCGAAGCCTCGGACCGTGTCAAAGCCGCCCGACGCCTGCAGATGGATCGCGCCGCAGTGGGCGGCGACGCCGCCGCAGCCCTGAACGCCCAGGCCGAGGGAGATTGGCTGGAGACCATCGTGGACATGGATCCTTCCGCTCGCACGTTGCTATCCCGCGCTACCGAGGCTGGAGGTGTGACCGCCAGGGGCTGGACCCGCACTCTGCGACTGGCCCGCACAATCGCAGACCTTGAGGGCGGCGGTCCTGTCAAGCGCGTCCACATTGCCGAAGCCCTGATCTATCGTCGGGTCGCTCCCGGGACTTCGGTGAGCGCACCGGCCTTCACGAGCTAATCCTGGGGCTGAGCTACCTCGGCAAACCTTGGTGCCGTCCAGGCCGCATAGGCGATGGTGAAGACGATCATGTAGCTCCAGATCAGTTCGGCGGTCTTGTAGGCCCACCCACTGATTGCGGCATCCGCTGCGCTGGCGAAATGAGTGACCACGAGCAGGAGCTGGAACCCGGCCACGAACAGCGGCCAGAACCTGCGACTGCGCAACGCTAGCCAAAGGAAGAAGGCCAGCAGCGCAACATCAACCGCCATTACGCCCCACTCAACCCCGGTCACGCTAGAGCGTCTTGCAACAATGGACAGCGCCCATCCGGTCATCACGCCGGCGGCGGCCAACCGTTCGTTATCTCCACCGCGCCAAACCGCGACAAAGCCTGCGCTGGTGACCGCGATCGGCCAGATATAGGCGGGCAGTTGATAGGCAGACAAGGAAACGGCCCCCGGACACTCCGAGGGCCGTAGTCTGACAGAGGCTGCTGCCTCTTGAAACAGAAAGCTCTTAGGCGACGCGTAGGTTGCGCATACGGTGACGCTCCGGCGCAGCAGCCATAGGCGGCGGCTTGTCGCCCGTGTCTCCAATAGCCACCGCACCCAGGCCGATCTGGCCCTGTACAATGCTGAGTTCTTTGTGTGTCTCGACGATGGCGCGGCGAGCTTCCGTGAGCGCCATGATCGCCTGGGTGGCGCGCTCCAGCGCGTCCTGGCCGATCAGCGCCGAAGCACCGGCTTGCTTGCGGAGTGCGGGCATGACGCCCGTGAGCATAGCGGTCTTGCTGAAGGCGGCGTCGATGGCAGCTTCAGCTTCGAATAGGGCAGCGGCGACTTGTTCGGCCACCATCCGGCGTTCTTTGAGCATGACTTCTCTCCATGCGCGACGGGGTAAGTCGCGTCCAAGGTGTGACAGGTTTGGGTTACCGGACCGTTCAGGCCCGAAGAAAAACCTTCGCCAGGTCACCGAGAGCGTGGAGGCCCGCCAACATCCCTCCGAATGCGAGGGCGGTAGCGATTGCGATCCCCACGACCGCACCGAGCCGGGCGACGGGGGTTAGGTCATTTCGGCGGAGTCCAACTCGGGCTCGCCCTTGAAGTTCTCGTCTAGGAGAACCCAAGTCAGGCAGAGGATTTCCCGCAAGACCATTTCCGGCGGTTTGAAAGGCGCCAATTTGCGGGTCGCCGAGACGAGGTGCCGCGCCATGTCCGCCTGGGCCGACGTCGCCGACAAATCGACGAGCTGCCGCTCCAGCTGCGTCCAGGAGAAGGCCGGGATCAATTCCTCCCGCTTCGCCAGAGCCGGCCACCGCGCCTCGAAGTCGTCGATCTCCCGGCGAAGGCGAAGCGCCTTGCCGAGTACCGCGCGGTTCTCGAAGTTCGGTTGGTGGCCCATCAGAAGCTCCCGTTGTTGCTGCCTCATCGAGCCAGCTTTCCGGGGGATCGTCTGTCCTGATCGTGTCGTGTCCTGATCCAATCAGGACAGGTGCCGAAGCGGCGTCGCGCAGCAGCCGAGCCGCAGAGTAGCGATCGGTGACGCCGAGTTTCTTGCGCGCACGGTCGCAATAAGTGTCGACTGAAGTCTTCGACATCCCCAACTCGCGGGCGATCTGTTTGGAGCTAAAATGCCGATCCACGAGACCCAGACAGTCCCGTTCGCGCTGGGTCAGGAGGTCGACTGGGGTCATCCGGTCCTCGAGGCGCAAGTGCATCGGTCACCTTAGTAAACCGCGCCTT
>JAYTWT010000031.1:0-2096 GCA_043743295.1 Alphaproteobacteria bacterium
CGACGTGCTGATCCTTGTGCGGCGGCGCGGGGCTCTATTCGAAGAGATCCTGCGGGCCTTGAAGCAGGCCGACATCGCGGTGGCGGGTGCGGACCGGCTAGCCCTGTCCGAACATATCGTCTTTGAGGACCTGACCGCCTTAGCCCGCTTCCTGCTCTATCCCGACGATGAGCTGACCCTGGCCGCTCTGCTCAAGAGCCCGTTCTGCGGCCTGACCGACGATAGTCTCTACGCTCTGGCGCATGGCCGGAAGGCCGAAGGCCTGTGGCCTCGCCTGCTTCGGCGCGCCGAGACCCAGGCGGATTGGAGGGAAGCCGCAGAATTCCTTACCCACGCCCTTGCCGAAGCGCGCGTCCGCCGGCCCTTCGAGCTCTATGTACAGCTGCTCAGCCTAGTCGGTGCCGATGGGCGCTCGATGCGTAATCGCCTGCTCGTGCGGCTGGGTGCGGAAGCGCAGGACGCCCTGGACGAGTTCCTGAACCAGGTGCTGGCCGCTGAGACCCGCGGCATCCATGACCTGGAGGGTCTTGCCGCTGCTCTAGTGGGCCTCGACATCACGGTGAAGCGTGAGATGGAGGCCGAGCGCGCTGAGGTTCGGGTGATGACCACCCACGGGGCCAAGGGCCTCGAAGCGCCCATCGTCTTCCTACCGGAAACCACGCTGACCCGGACCGCGCGGGGTTCGCCCCTGATGCGTGTGCGTGGGTCAGACGGCGACGGCTTCCTCTGGTGTACCTCGGGCGCGCGCGATTGTGACGCGACGGCCAAGGCCCGCGAGGATCACGCTAAGCGGGAAGACGATGAAGCCTACCGCCTGCTCTATGTGGCCCTGACCCGGGCGCGGGACCGGCTGATCCTGTGCGGACGGCGCGCGGAACGCACCAAGGAAGACGGCCTCAAAGGTTGGTGGGGCGCGATCCGCGACGCCCTGGCGCATACTAACGTTATAGACGACGTGCGCACAGTCGAGAGCGCTGGCGTCCAGTTTCAGCGGTTCGGTCCCGATCCTCGCACCATGACGGGGGTGTCCGCTTCGCCCCCAGACCCCGCCGCCTTGCCGCACTGGGTGCGCCAGGTGTCGCCGCCCGAAGCCTTTGCCCGCTATGCTTCGCCGTCCGACCTAGGCGAGGGGGCCAAGGTCCCGGCCCCGTCGCCGCTGGCCGCCGCCGGTGGACTGGGACGGTTCCGGCGGGGCGACCTGATCCACCGCTTGCTGCAACTGCTGCCGGATCTGGCACCGCTAGACCGCACTTCAGGCGCCGCGGCCCTGCTGGCGCGCGAGGTCGACCTCTCCGAGGGACAGCGGGCCGAGATGGCCGCCGCTGCCCTCACCGTGCTGCAAGACCCCCAGTTCGCCGAGGTGTTCGGCCCAGGCTCACGCGGTGAGATCGCGGTGGCGGGCGGTGCGTCCGTCCTGCCGCCGGGCCTGCGTATCTCAGGCCGCATCGACCGGCTGGTGGTCTTATCGGACCGGGTTCTGGTGGTGGATTTCAAGACCAATCGCCCCTCACCGGATCGCATCGAAGACGCCGATCCGGCCTATCTGCGGCAGATGGCGCTCTATGCCGCTGTGCTGGGCGATATCTTCGAAGGCCGCCGAATTGAGGCGGCGATTGTCTGGACTGATGGGCCGAAGCTGATGCCGGTCCCAGAATTCCTGTTGGCGCAATCCCTTGCCGATCTGCACCACAACGGTTGATAGAGGATCAGAGGCCCCCCACATGGCAAACCTCAAGAGGAATTACCCATGAGCACCGTGAAGGTTACAGACGAGTCCTTCCAAGCCGACGTCCTGTCCTCTAGCCAGCCTGTCCTCGTGGACTTCTGGGCGGAGTGGTGTGGTCCCTGCAAGCAGATCGCGCCAGCCCTGGAACAGATTTCCGAGGAACTGCTGGGTAAGGTGACGGTCGCCAAGCTCGATATCGAGCAAAGCCCCACGACACCCTCGCGTTATGGTGTTCGCGGCATCCCGACCATGATGCTGTTCAAAGACGGCCAGATGACCTCGATGAAGGTCGGTGCCATGCCCAAGCAGAAGATCCTGGAATGGCTCGCTGAGGCCGGCGTCGCGGCGTAGGCGGTTAAGTCGGCCAGGT
>JAYTWT010000032.1:0-9538 GCA_043743295.1 Alphaproteobacteria bacterium
AGCCTCGGTGGCCTCCTCCGACTTGGCTTCCTTCTTCTCCTTTTTCGCCACGCGCGCGTTCCTTGGATTGCCGGCCCGGGATTGCTAGCAAGTCCACGAATGCCTCGCGTTGGTTAAGAAGGGGTTTTTAACGCTTCTTAACGCGCACGAATTCTGCCCGGCAGTTTCCGCCGAACGGCAGGCATTAACCTTATTGTCTATTGATTTTATTGAAGTTTTAAACTGGCCTGAAGTTTGCAGCGGCTAGGGACAGAAACTCGCCCGTCTAAGGTCTCCTCCTTCATGGACAATGCGCTCTACGTCGGTCTTTCCCGCCAGATGGTGCTCCGTCGTGAGATGGACATCGTCGCCAATAACATCGCCAACCTGGACACCACCGGTTTCAAGGTTGAGTCGATGATCCAGCGGACCGACCCGGCTGCGCCCGCGATGACGCTGGGTGGGCCCAAGCCGGTGAAGTTTGTCGCCGCCGATAGCGTGGCGCGTAATTTCGGCCAGGGGTCGCTGAACCCGACGGGCGGCGCGCTGGACATGGCCATCGAAGGGCAGGGGTTCTTCCAGATCCAAGGGCCAGACGGTGCGCGCTTCACCCGCGACGGGCGCTTCACAACGGACGCTACGGGCCGGGTGGTGACCCAAGGCGGGCTGGCCGTGCTGGACGATGGTGGCGGCGAGATCGTCATCGATCCTGAGAAGGGACCCGTCTCGGTCGCCGCCGACGGCACTATGAGCCAGGGCTCTGAGCGCACCGGTAAGGTCGGTATGTACGCGTTCGCAAACCTCAGCGCGCTCTCTAAGACCGGCGACAATCTCTATCGCAACGTTTCCAACCTTGCGCCCACACCGTCAGCGGAATCGCGGCTTCGTCAGGGGATGCTGGAAGGCTCTAACGTCAAGCCGGTGCTCGAGATTACCCGCATGGTCGAGGTGTCCCGCGCCTACGAACAGACCGCCAAGATGATTGATGCTGAAGCCGACCTGTCCCGGCGCGCCGTCGAGCGCCTGGGCCGACTGCAGTAGAAAGGTAACGAACAATGCAAGCTCTACGCACCGCCGCCACTGGCATGGCCGCCCAGCAGATGAACGTCGAGGTTATCTCGAACAACATCGCCAATATGAACACCGTGGCGTTCAAGCGCCAGCGCGCCGAATTCCAGGACCTGCTCTACCAGACCTTCCAGGCGGCAGGCACCCAGTCCTCGGATCAAGGTACAATCGTTCCAACCGGCGTGCAGGTGGGTGCCGGCGTCAAAACCGGAGCCGTTTACCGGGTCGGGACCCAAGGCGCGCTTACCCGTACCGACAACCAATACGATCTGGCGATCGACGGGCGCGGCTATTTCCAGGTGCTCTCGCCGACCGGCGAAAACGTCTACACCCGAGCGGGTAACTTCTCGGTCAACGATCAGGGACAACTGGTCACTCAAGACGGTTATCAAATCCAGCCGGCGATCACGATCCCGGGTGATGCGGTTTCGGTCTCGATCTCTAAGACCGGGCAGGTCGAGGTCAGCCAAGCGGGCCAGACTGCCTCCAGCATCGTCGGCGTGCTGGAACTATCGACTTTCGTGAACGACGGCGGTCTGCAGGCCCTGGGCGGTAATCTCCTGAAGGAAACTACGGCCTCCGGTGCACCAACCACGGGCACCCCGGGCTCGGTCGGCATCGGCACATTGGTCCAAGGCTATACGGAAGCCTCCAACGTCGATGCGGTGGCCGAAATCACCGCGTTGATCATTGCCCAGCGGGCCTATGAGATGAATTCCAAGGTCATCTCCACCGCCGACAACATGCTGGCCACGGCCAACCAAGTGAAGGCGTAGAGCCATGATACGGTTGGCGCTAATCGCAACTCTGGTTTTGGCCGCACCGGCGCTGGCCGGAACGCCGGTCACCCTGAAGGCCGACGTGGTCGACGCCGACGGGATCGTGACCCTGGGCGACATCTTCGAAGGGGCAGGCTCTGCGGGACGCACGCCGCTGGCCACGCGGACCGGAGCCAGTGTGATGCTGGCCGCCAGCGCCGTGCAGGCGGCGGCCCGTCGCGCCGGTCTTGACTGGGCCAATGCCGAGGGGCTGGGTCAGATCGTGGTGACTTCGGTCCCGACGGTCGCATCGACGGCGCGAGCCTCCACAGCGGGACGGACCAGTATCGATGTGCTGGTTTGGGCTCGGGGTCTGGCTGTCGGTGAGGTGGTCCAACCTCAGGACCTGATCTGGGGCAAGGCCGCACTCGCGCCGACCGATGCACCGAATGACCCGGACACAGTGATCGGCCAAGCCGCGCGGCGCCCCTTGCGCGCCGGGGCCGCCGTGGGTGCGCGCGATGTCTCCGCGCCGCAGGTTGTCCGCGCCAATGAGGTCGTGACCCTGACTTACGAAAACGGCGGTGTTTCCCTCTCGCTGCGCGGCAAAGCCCTCTCCGGCGGCGGGGTCGGAGATGCCATCAATGTCCTGAATGTGACCTCGAAGAAGACCATCCAGGCGGTGGTCTCAGGACCCGGCCAGGCCGTGGTCGGCCCTGCTGCCGAGACCCTGCAACTCAACCGTTCCACCCGCCTCGCGCTCCGCTGAAGGAATTCCCCATGCGTCTTCATGCCCTGGCCCTGATCGCCCTGGTTCCGCTCGCCGCCTGCAGTACAGTCAAGGAAGCGGTGCGTGGACCGCAACTGTCGGCGGTGGGCTATCCGGCTGCACTGATGCCCCGCGAGCAGGAGGTGCTGCCGATGGCCTCATCGCGTGAGCCGTCGTCGCAATCGGCCTCGTCCAACTCGCTCTGGCGGGTGGGCGCGCGAGCATTCTTCAACGACCAGCGCGCCAGCCGGGTGGGCGATATCCTGACGGTCCAGATCGACATTGACGACAGCGCCAAGACCACAAACGCCACGTCTAGCTCGCGCACCTCGGGCCTAAAGGCGGGCGTCCCGCATCTGTTGGGTCTGGAATCTTCGCTGGGGAAAATCCTGCCCAGTGGCTTCGATCCGGCCAACGCATTGGAAACCAACTCGACCACCTCGAACGCTGGCGCAGGTCAGGTGAACCGCTCTGAGAAGATCAGCCTGACCATCGCCGCTGTCGTCACCGGCGTCCTGCCGAACGGCAATATGGTGATCCAGGGCGTGCAAGAGGTGCGGACGAACACGGACCTGCGCCAACTGACGGTGGCCGGCATTGTGCGCCCGGAAGATATCTCCTCCGCGAACACCATCCGCCATACCCAGATCGCCGAGGCTCGGATCAGCTACGGTGGCCGCGGCGACATCAGCCGGTTGCAGAAGACGCCCGCCGGTCAGTCGCTGCTGGAACGGTTCTCACCGTTCTGAGGGTAGATCGACAAAAGAGCTATTCTCTGGCTATAATCTTGCTATGGGCCAGCACAGCGTCGTTGAAGCCAAGAACAATCTGTCCGACCTGATCGCGCGCGCTGAGCGTGGCGAGGAGGTGGTGATTACGCGGCACGGCGCGCCGGTGGTGGAAATAAAGTCCGTACATCTAGGAAAGACGGTACCGAGGCGGATGACCGAGGCGGACCTCGATTGGCTTGAGGCGAACCGGATTCGCCCCGAGGGTGGCGCTGTTGAATCTGCGGCGCTCGTTCGTCAGATGCGCGACGAGGGATATTGAGCACTTATTTCGACACTAGCGTGCTCGTGTCGCTTCTGGTCGAGGACGGCAATTCTTCGCGGGCGCAGCTTCTGACCGTGGACGATGTGATTGTCAGTGACCTGACCTCAGCCGAGTTTGCGTCAGCCTTGGCCCTTCGGTTTCGCCGAGGTTCAATGAGTGAAGACGAGGTGCGCGCTGCGCACCGTCTTTTCGACACGTGGTGCCGCGCCAATGCCGAGAGGGCGGACGTGATCTCGGCCGACTTTCGCTCCGCAGCGGCGGCAATCCGATCACTGGAGCTTCCCCTGAAAGCCCCGGACGCGGTCCACATTATGATCGCCCTGCGGCTCGGCGCGACCTTGGCGACGTTCGATGTGACGATGGCGCGTGAGGCTGATCGGCTCGGGGTTACGATCGCGACTTAAGCCCGCCGCCCCGCCGCACTTGCATTGTCGACGCCTAAGGCTGCAAGTGCCACGCGCACGATCCCGTCGGCGTCTAGGCCAGCTTCGGCGTACATAGCGTCAGGCTTGTCGTGTTCCTGAAAGATGTCGGGCAGGGCGAGCGTGCGGACCTTGAGGCCCCGGTCCAGGGCTCCGTGCTGGGCCAGGGCTTGGAGCACGAAGGCACCGAAGCCACCCATAGCGCCTTCCTCGACCGTGATCAGAGCTTCGTGGTTCCGGGCGAGCTGTAGCAGTAGGTCCAAATCCAAAGGCTTCGCGAACCTGGCGTCGGCGACTGTGGCCGAGAGGCCGCGCGCGGCCAGCATGTCGGCGGCTTTTAGCGCCGCGCCAAGGCGCGTACCGAACGATAGGATCGCGATGGCCGAGCCTTCACGCACGATACGGCCCTTGCCAATCTCGTAAGGCTCCGCGAACTCGGGGATCGCCACCCCAGTGCCCTCACCGCGCGGATAGCGGAACGCCGAGGGGCGATCATCGATGGCGACGGCGGTGGCGACCGCGTGAGCCAATTCTGCCTCGTCTGCCGGTCCCATCAGCACCATGCCCGGCAGGGCACCCAGATAGCCGACATCGAAAGAGCCGGCATGGGTCGCACCGTCCGCTCCGACCAAGCCCGCGCGGTCGATGGCGAACCGAACGGGAAGACCCTGGATCGCCACGTCGTGGACCACCTGATCGTAGCCGCGCTGGAGGAAGGTCGAATAGATCGTGCAGAACGGCTTCATCCCGTCGGCGGCCAGACCGGCGGCGAAAGTCACGGCATGCTGCTCGGCGATGCCGACATCGAAGCAGCGCTCCGGGAACCGCTGACCGAACAGGTCCAGGCCGGTACCGGACGGCATGGCCGCGGTAATCGCGACGATCCTATCGTCCCGCTCGGCGTGTTTGATCAGTTCCTGGGCGTAGACCTTGGTGAACTGCGGCGGACCCGCTTGGGTCGGCTTGGCCTGCTGGCCGGTGACCACGTCGAACTTGACCACGCCGTGGTACTTGTCGGCTGCGTCCTCGGCTGGGGCATAGCCCTTGCCCTTCTGGGTCACGACGTGGACCAGGACGGGGCGGTCGTCGATCTTGCTGGCGTTGCGGAGCACATTGACCAAGGCGTCCATGTCGTGGCCGTCGATTGGGCCGACATAGTAGAAGCCCAACTCTTCGAAGAACGTACCGCCGGTGACCATGCCGCGCCCGTATTCCTCGGCCTTGCGGGCCGCTTCCTGTAGGGGCTTCGGGAAGGCTTTGGACACCGCCTTGCCCAGTTTGCGCAGCGACTGATAGCCGCCGCCGGATACCAGCCGGGCCATATAGGCGCTCATGCCCCCAACCGGTGGGGCGATGGACATGTCATTGTCGTTGAGGATGACGGTCAGTTGCTTGGTGGTCTCGCAGGCGTTGTTCATAGCCTCATAGGCCATGCCAGCGCTCATTGAGCCGTCGCCGATGACGGCCACCACCTTGTTGTCCTGGCCCTTGGCGTCGCGGGCGGCCGCAAAGCCTAGCGCAGCGCTGATCGAGGTGGCGGCATGCGCGGCGCCGAACGGGTCGTATTCACTTTCGGATCGGCGTGTGAACCCTGATAGGCCGCCGCCCTGCCTCAGCGTGCGGATACGCGCGCGGCGACCGGTCAGTATCTTGTGCGGATAGGCCTGGTGGCCGACGTCCCAGATCAGGATGTCCTTTGGCGTCTCATAGACATGATGCAGCGCTACTGTCAGTTCGACCACGCCAAGGCCTGCGCCCAGATGTCCGCCGGTCTGCGAGACGGCATCGATGGTTTCGGCGCGGAGCTCGTCGGCCAACTGCCTCAATTGCGGAATCGAAAGCTCGCGGGTGTCGGCGGGCGAGGAGACGGTGTCCAGCAGGGGCGTTTCGGGCGGCATTGAACGCAGGCGTCCTCGGAAAATTATTGGCGGCGTTCTAGCACGAAATCGACACTGTCCCGCAGGAAATCGGCCTGCGCGCCGAACGGATCCAGGTGAGATTTTGTCTGTATCCGCAGCAGTTCCAGACGTTCCCGCGCCGCCGCGACCCCCAGCAACGTGACGAAGGTAGTCTTGCCGGCCACGGCGTCCTTGCCGGCGGCCTTGCCCATGACGGAGGCGTCACCCTCGGCGTCCAGCAGGTCATCGACGATCTGGTAGGCTAGGCCGAGGTCATGGGCGAAGGCGATGAGGGCGCTACGTTCGCGGTCCTGCGCGTGGGCCAAAACCAGCGGCAGTTCAAACGCGCAGGTGATCAGAGCCCCGGTTTTCAAGCGCTGCATCCGCGCCACGCCACCCAGGTCGTCGCGCACGCCCAGCATGTCGATCATCTGGCCACCAGCCATGCCGCGTGCCCCCGCTGCCGCCGCCAGCCGGGCGACCAACTCGGCACGGACAGCACCATCGGGGTGGGTGTCAGGGTGGGCCAGGATTTCAAAGGCTACAGACTGCAGGGCATCTCCGGCCAGCACAGCGGTCATTTCGTCATAGGCGATATGGACGGTGGCCCGACCGCGTCGCAGGTCATCATTGTCCATGCAGGGCAGGTCATCGTGGATCAGACTGTAAGTATGGACGCACTCCAGGGCGCAGGCGGCGCGCAGCACGTGGCGTTCTTCGAGGTCGAACATGCGGCCGGTCTCGAGGGCGAAATAGGTACGCAGGCGCTTGCCCGGGCCTAGCGCCGCATAGCGCATGGCTTCGGTCAGGCGCTGTTCCGGCCCCTCGGCCCGAGGCAGCAGTTCGTCGAGGGCTACGGTGACCAGATCGGCCGCCTCCGCCACCCGGCGGGCGGTGTCCACTTAAGTGAACTCTGCGGGCTCGACACCCGGTTGCCCGCTCGCGCCGACGACGATCTTCTCCACCCGCAGGCGCGCGGCCTCCAGGCGGGTCTCGCAATGGGCCTTGAGCGCCGCGCCGCGCTCATACATGCGGATCGAGTCTTCCAGGGGGGCCTGGCCGGACTCTAGCTTGGCGACGATCTGCTCCAGCTCCGAAAGGGCGGTCTCGAAGGTCATGGTGGTGATGTCGGCGGGTTCGGACATAGGTCTTCTTTAGGCGCGGCCTCGGCCTCTGTCAGCCCCGTTCCCAACGGCGCATCGACCAGTATTTGTAGCCCTCGCTCTCGACCAGCTTCCAACCCTGTTTGCGTAGAGACCGTCCGATCAGGTGGTTGAAGAAGCCATGGGCCATGACGACGACGCTCTGTCCGTCAGCGGCCATCGTCATCAGCATCGCGGCGGCTTGATCTGCCCGTGCCTCGGCCTCAGCACGGCTCTCCTGACCGGCGTGATGGTTGAGGTACCACCACCAGACCCGCGCCACGAAGCCCCAGATCCGGGGCGAGAACCGCACCCAACGGGGAAAGTTCGGCGGCGGCAGCGGCGCCTCGATCAAGAGGTCATAGCGATCAAACGTGCGGTCAGCGACGACGGTCTGGGCGCTCTGGATGGCCCGCAGCCGGGTCGAAGTCACGAGGGTTCCACAATCGGCGGTAAAGCGTTTGAGGCGATCGGGCGGGGTCTGGTCGGGGAGAATGCCCCCGACCTCATACTGGGCCCAAAAGGAGCCGTACTCTGGTGCCGTCAGCTTGACCTTGCGGGACAGCGCAGGCTCGCCGTGCCGCGCCAGGACGATGGCGCCTGGGCCGGAAGTGGCTTTCCCGATTGAACCCACTTGCCTGCCCAGCCCCTCAGCCTTCACTTAAGGCCCTCACGTGCGCAAGCGCGGATTGGCCCAGAGCTACGAGGTCGTACCCGCCCTCAAGCGAGGACACAACCCGACCCTTAGCGTGACGATTCGCCACCGCGACGATGGCGCGGGTCGCCCAGGCGAAATCGACCTCCTCAAGGCTCTGGCCGCCGCCGCCGACCGGATCGCGCCGATGGGCGTCGAACCCGGCGGAGACGAGGATCAAGTCCGGCGCAAAGGCGTCCACCTGGTCCATCAAGCCCTCGAAGGCGGAGCGCCAGACGGCAGCGGGTGCGCCTTCGGGCGAGATTGCGTTGACGATATTATCCGGTGTGGCGTCGGACGGGTGGCCGGTTCCAGGCCACATGGGCCAGGACTGGATGGAGGCAAAGAACAGCCCGGGCTGCCCGCCTAGCGCGGCCTGGGTTCCATTGCCGTGATGGATATCGAAGTCGACGACCGCCACACGGCTTAACCCCTCGGCCTGGGCGACGGCGGCGGCGATGGCGACGTTAGAGAATAGGCAGAACCCCATCGGCAGGCCCGGCTCGGCGTGGTGGCCCGGCGGGCGCACGGCGCAGAACGCCCGGTCCGTCTTGCCTTCCGCGACGTCGCGGACGGCCTGGACGACGGCCCCTGCGGCATGGCGCGCCGCTACGATGCTGCCGGAGGACAGGAACGTGTCTTCGTCCAGTTTCACCCGCCCCTGCGCGGGTGCGGCATTGAACATGGCGTCGATGTAGGGCTGCCGGTGCACGCGCAGGAGGTCCGCCACCTCGATCAGCGGCGCGGCGTTAGGGGCGAGGTCCAGGGTCGCGTCGTCCAGCGCATCCAGTACAGCGCGCAGGCGTTCCGGGCTCTCAGGATGACGCTCGCCGGGGCGGTGGTCGAGCATGGCTTGGTGTGTGTATAGGGCAAGGCTCATGACCTATCATAACGCAAGATCTGGCCGCGCAGATGCCTGAACCGACAATCCGACGTGCGGAATCTGCCGATGCCCAGGGCCTGGTCGAAATCGGAATCGCGACCTTCAACGAGACCTTCGGCCATCTTTATCCAGAGGACGACCTCAAGGACTACCTAGCCACGGCCTACGACCTGACCCGCACGCGGCTGGATCTGGCCGATCCGCGCAAGGCGGCCTGGCTGGTCGAGAGGGCGGGAGAGATCATCGGCTACGCCCTGGCCGGACCCTGCGATCTGCCGCATGCCGAGGTGACGCCCGCCTGCGGGGAACTGAAGCGGTTCTACCTTTTGAAGGCGTCGCAGGGAGCGGGTATCGGGCGAGCCTTGTTCGATCAGATCGGGACGTGGCTGCAAGCTGACGGACCGCGCACGGTCTGGATTGGTGTCTGGTCGGAGAACCATGGCGCACAACGTTTCTATGTTCGCGAAGGGTTTGAAAAAGTCGGCGAATACGGGTTCAAGGTCGGCAAGACTTTGGATCTGGAATTCATTCTCCGGCGCACGGCGGCACAGTACGCTGGCGCGTCGCAAGGGGTTACACAATGAAACCACCGGTCAAGCGGCTCGGCGATCTGAAGGGTGGCTCGAAACCCGCTGGCGTATTCGCGCCGCCAACGCCCAAGGTTTCGCGCCAGAAGAAGGGCGTGGTGATGTCGGCGGCGGAACGGGCGGCCTTCCTGGCGTCGCGTCCGGACCTGCTGCCGAAGTCCTGATTTCGGTTCAGCCACTGCCTGAGGTGCGCTGAAAGCTTTCCACCAGACTGCCCGCTACCAGCCGCCAGCCGTCCACCAGGACGAAGAAGATCAGCTTGAACGGCAGGCTGATCACCACGGG
>JAYTWT010000033.1:0-4458 GCA_043743295.1 Alphaproteobacteria bacterium
GCTCGGTCATCCGCATGTTCTTGGCCACGCAGAGCTTTTCGATGCGGTCCGACACCAGGGCCTCCCTTGCCTTCACGATAGGTCTAGAGGGCTGCGCGCTTCAGGTCGAGACGCATCACGAGGGCGTCTGCAAGACCCGCCTCGCCGCGATCATAATAGCCTTTACGGACGCCGCTGCGGGCAAAACCCAAGCGCGCGTAGAGGGTGATGGCGCCGACGTTGGCAACATCGACCTCCAGGAACATCTCGCCTGCGCCGGCTTCCCGTGCTTCGGCGATGGCGGACGTCATCAGCGCGCGACCGACACCCCGGCGACGCGCGTCGTCTGTAACGCCAACCGTCAGAATCTCTGCCTCACCGGCAGCTGTTCGGCAGATCAGAACCCCGACTGGGGCGTCGTCCCTGGCCAGAAGTCCGAAGATGCCGTCGCCGTCCATCAAGTCTTCGAAATTCTCTTCGGTCCACGGCTTCTCAAACGCCAGGGCATGGACCTGTGCCATGGCGGGCGCATCGTCTGGTGTCGTCCGCGAGACCTTCATGCAGGTAGCTTGGCATCCGGTGCCCGCAGATAGAGGGGGCGGATCGGGACTGCGGCGCGTGTTGTTGCCAATCGCGCGACATGCCGCGCATCGCAGCCCTCCGGCGTCAGCAGTCTCGCCTCAGGCGCAACCTCAGCCAACAGTGGCGCGCCGGAGCCGATCAGAGTCAGTGTCCGACCTGCCGTCAACTCGACGAGGCGCGCGGCGGCGGTACCCACGGGTAGAACATCCGGCGCTATCAGAGGTGCGCCGTCCTCAAATACCTGCAGGTAAATCTGGTCACGCCGGGCGTCGATGGCCGCGGCGACCAGGCCTGACCCTTCTGCCGCCAGGGCTTCCAGTGTGCCGATGCCGACGGCTGGGATCGAGAGGGCAGACGCCAAACCCTTAGCAAAGGCGACGCCGACCCTCAGACCGGTGAATGAGCCGGGCCCCACCGTGGCCCCGATCCGATGAAGCTGGCTGAAGGCGAGCCCGGTGTCGGCCATGACCGCCTCTGTCATCGGCGCCAGCCGCTCCTGGTGTCCACGCGCCATCACCTCGCACCGATGGGCCAGCACCGTCTCGCCGTCGAGCACGGCCACCGAGCAGGCGTTCAGGCAGGTGTCGAGCCCCAGGACGATCATCGGCGGGGGTTAGCGGGTATCGGCGGGCGCTTAAAGGGCCTGTTCGACAGCGGTCACTTCGGGAACGTAATGCTTGAGCATATTCTCGACCCCAGCCTTGAGGGTCGCGGAGGATGACGGACAGCCAGAACAAGCACCGCGCATATTCAGCCAGACCACGCCGGTGTCCACATCGAAGCGGTTGAACAGGATGTCGCCGCCGTCCTGGGCCACCGCCGGCCGGATGCGCGTGTCCAGCAGATCTTTGATCTCTGCGACAATCTGGGCCGTATCGCCTTCGTAGACGCCCTCATCGTGGCCGCCGGCTTGATCATCGGACGCATCGGTAAATAGAGGCCTTCCCGAGGTGAAGTGGTCCATGATCGAAGCCAGGATTGGTGCCTTCAGATACGGCCACTCGGTGTTCAGGTCCTTGCCGACGGTGATGAAGTCCGGGCCGTAAAAAACGCGGGTAACGCCTTCGATCCCGAACAGGTCCGCGGCCAACGGCGAAGCCTCGGCCTCAGCCTGGCTTCGGAAGTCACGAGTGCCATCGCCCAGAACGTCCTTGCCGGGCAGAAACTTCAGAACTTCGGGGTTCGGCGTGGTTTCGGTTTGAATAAACATGGATCAGATGTGGAACCGCTGGGCGCTGAGCGCAAGGCTTCAGGCGAGGTCAGCGATTTCGTCGTCGGTCAAGTCGCCGGGTACGATGGTGATCGGGACCTTGCGATCGCCCCACCGGACGCCCTCTTTGGCAATAGTGCTAACCAGGGGACCGGGGCCACGTCCGCCTACGGCCGCGGCGAGGACCAGGATCTTGATGTCCTCATCTTCACTCAGTACGGCGCGGAGCGCAGCGCGGATGGAATCCGCCTCCTGGATCAGGAACTCTGGCGGCGAGCCGGTGGCGGTCTGCACATAGACGGCAGAAGCCTGGAGTGCGGCCTCGGCCTCCTCGCGTTGTTGACGGGCCATCTCCTCGCGGACACCTGACCAGTGCTCGAAGGCGGCCGGCTCGATCACCCGCAGCAGAGCCACATAGCCGCCGGTCGATTGGGCGCGGCGGCAGGCGAAGCGCAGGGCCGCCTGAAATTCCTGCGAATCGTCGGCCACCACGAGGAACTTGCGCCGTGTGCTCATGAGCCGAGCCTGACCCGTCCGTCGCGCGCACGCAAGGCTCAGCCTGCCCAGTAGCCCACCAACGCCTTCACCTCGGCTAGCGTCGGGGTGGCTAGGGCGCGGGCGCGGGCTGCGCCGTCGCCGAGGATGCGATCGATCTCGGCGGGATCGGACAACAGACGACGCATCTCCAACCCGATTGGCGACATCACCGACACGGCCAGATCGGCCAACTTGGGCTTGAAGACGCCGAAGCCCTGGCCGGTGTATTCAGCCAGCACGGCGGCCTCGGTCATCCCCGAAAGTGCCGCATAGATACCGACGAGGTTCTTGGCCTCAGCGCGACCGTCGAGGCCCGCCATGGTTTCGGGTAGGGGGTCGGGGTCAGTGCGAGCCTTGCGGATCTTCTGGGCGATGGCATCGGCGTCGTCGGTCAGGTTGATCCGCGAATTGTCCGAAGGATCGGACTTGGACATCTTGGCAGCGCCATCCCTGAGCGACATCACCCGCGCGCCCGGCCCTTGTGTCAACGGCTCCGGCAGGGGAAAGAACCCCGGCGCGTTGAAGTCGTTGTTGAATTTCTGGGCGATGTCACGGGTCAGCTCCAGGTGCTGGCGCTGGTCTTCGCCCACCGGAACCTGGGTCGCCTTGTAGATCAGGATGTCGGCGGCCTGCAGCACGGGGTAAGTATAGAGCCCGACGCTCTCCCGCTCCTTGTGCTTGCCGGCCTTGTCCTTGAACTGGGTCATCCGGTCCAGCCAACCGAGGCGGGCGACGCAGTTGAAGATCCAGGCCAGTTCCGCGTGCTCCGGCACGGCGGACTGGGCGAATATCGTGGCGACTTTGGGATCGAGGCCGGTGGCGAGGTAGGCGGCGGCAATCTCACGTACCTGGCCCTTCAGCTTGCCTGGCTCCTGCCAAGCGGTGATGGCGTGCAGATCGGCCACGAAGATGAAGGTCGGTATTTCGTGCTGAAGGCGGGCGAATTTCACCAGGGCGCCAAGGTAGTTGCCCAGATGCAGATCGCCGGTCGGTTGGACACCGGACAGCACGCGTTCTGGGCCCGCGTAAACGGCTTGAGCTTGATCGGTCATGATGTGAGACTTCTGCAGGGAACGGACAGGCGGGCGCAAGGCCCGAACGGAGATCGGCTCAGCGGGTCAGCGCCATCGCCACGTGAAGTGCCCATCCGTACTCATGACGGCACCGATACCGTCACGCGGGGGTCAGAGCAAGTCTGCTGCCGGGGCCGCGACATCGCCTTTGCGACGTCGGAACGCGCCGCGCACTTCGCCGAGCGTCACGCCGCCGAACGCGAACAGCAATAAAGGATAGGTCGTCGCGCCAGCCAAGCTGATCCAGAGCACGGTTAGCTCTTTGGCGCGAAGGCCGACGAAGCGCACTTCGGCCAACGGGGCCTCCAACAGCGGTCGGTAATGGGTGGCGAGGGCTAGGATTAGGCCAAGAACGAGGCTGGCTAAGGTCACGCGGAGCATCTTACCCATTGCCCGCGAGGAGGGGATCCAGTGACCCTTGGCGATCAAGCGAACGGTCATCTGCAGCACCGTGATCCAGGCCGCGGTCGCTGTCGCGATGGCGATACCTTGGAACCCGATTGTAAAGAACAGCGCGACGCCCAGCGCGATGTTCACGGCTACCGACACTAGGGAATATGTCATCGGCGTACGGGTGTCACCGCGCGCGAAGAAGGCCGGCTGCAGGATCTTAATCAGCACAAAAGCTGGCACGCCCCAGCCAAAATGAAACAGCAGTATCCCAGATTTGGCCGCGTCCTGACTGGTGAAGGCGCCTCGGGTGAAGAAGCCGTCGGTCAGATAACCCGCCATCCCCATCAGCGCCGCCGCCGCGGGCAGGCTGAGCGCCAGGCCGAACACCACCGCCTGGTCCATAGCACCCTGAGTATCTGCATGATCCGCCCGCTGGATCGAGGTGGAAAGGCGCGGCAGCAGCGCCACACCGATAGCCACGCCGACCAGTCCGAGCGGCAGCTGGTAGAACCGCTCGGCGATGTTCAGCCAGACCCGCATACCCGCCACCTGGCTGGCTAGGATCGCCGAGATGAATAGGTTTATCTGAGTGGCGCTAGAGGCAATGATGCCGGGGACCATGCGCCGCAGCATGCCCTTCATGTCAGAGGTCAGTCTCAGGTGGCGCGGATGGATGCGAGCGCC
>JAYTWT010000034.1:0-2174 GCA_043743295.1 Alphaproteobacteria bacterium
CGCGCCCGAAACGTCGACATCGCCAAGGTCGACAAGCTCATCTACGACGCCATCAAACCGGGCGGCGTGTTCATCGTGCTCGACCATGCCGCAGCGGCGGGTACGCCCATCGATCCTGATGACAAGCTTCATCGGATCGATCCGGCGCACGTGAAAGCGCAATTGATAAGCTCAGGCTTCAAGTTCGAAGGCGAGAGCGCCGTTCTGCGCAATCCGAACGACGACCACACCAAGAGTGTGTTCGATCCTTCGATCCGCGGCCACACCGACCAGTTCGTCTACAAGTTCCGTAAGCCGAAATGAGCCGCGTCGCGTTCATTGGCCTGGGCAACATGGGCGGTGGCATGGCGGCCAACCAGGCGAAGGCCGGGCGCGAGGTTCTTGCATTCGACCTCTCGCCGGTCGCATTGGCGCGCGCTGCGGAGGCCGGCTGCAAAACGGCCGCTTCCGTGGGTGAGGCGGTCGCGACGGCGGATATCGTCGTCACCATGCTGCCGGCCGGGGCCCATGTGCGGCAGGTTTATGCAGAGCAGATCCTGGTCCACGCGCCCAAGTCCGCCCTGCTGATCGACAGCTCGACCATCGATGTGGAAAGCGCCCGCGCCGTCGCCACCCAGGCCAAGGCGGCGGGTTTCCGGTTCGCCGACGCACCCGTCTCCGGGGGAACTGCGGCGGCTGACGCTGGGACCCTGGCGTTCATGGTGGGCTGCGATGACGCCGACTTCGCCGCTGTCGAGACGGCGCTGCAGCCCATGTCGCGTATCACCATCCGGGCCGGTGACCACGGTGCTGGCCAGGCGGCCAAGATCTGCAACAACATGGTTCTCGGCGTTTCGATGATTGCCGTCTGCGAGGCCTTCGCGCTGGCTGAGAAGCTAGGGCTGGACGCGGAGCGGTTCTTCGAGATCGCCTCGAAGTCTTCGGGTCAGTGCTGGAGTCTGACCAGCTATTGCCCCTGGCCTGGTCCCGTGCCGGCTGCGCCCTCCAATCGCGGTTACGAGGGCGGATTTTCCACCGGCATGATGCTCAAGGACCTCAAGTTAGCCCAGGAAGCCGCCGCCAAGGCCGGTGCGGCGACGCCGCTGGGCGCGGCTGCAGAGGGTCTCTACGCCCTGTTCGACCGCCTGGGCGGCGGACCCAAGGACTTCTCGGCGATCCTGGAATTGCTGCGCGGTCAGGCCCCGTCGCAGGCTTGAGGTTCATCGAATATCCGGGGCTCCATTCGCGAAGGATGACTGCGAGTTCACGAAAATCACCGCCGATATTGTGGACATTGGGAAAGGCTGGCGCCAAAAAGCCGGCCTAGCTAGAGGGGCGGAACCCACGCGGGGATCGACTCGCAAGGACCGGGATCGCGTGATGGACTACAGAGCCTCCTTTCGAACGGCGCTGGATCGGGTTCGTTCCGAGGGCCGCTATCGGGTCTTCGCCGACCTGAAGCGCCATCGCGGCGCCTTTCCGCAAGCCACCTGGACCCGTGACGACGGGTCGGAGGCGCAGGTCACGGTGTGGTGCTCCAACGACTACCTAGGCCAGGGCCAGAACCCGTTAGTGCTGGACGCAATGCATCAGGCGATCGAGGCGGCAGGCGCCGGCTCCGGCGGGACCCGCAACATCTCCGGCACCACGCATTATCATGTGGAGCTCGAGCGCGAGCTGGCCGACCTGCACCAGAAGGAAGCAGCGCTGCTGTTCACGTCCGGCTACGTCTCCAACGAGGCGTCGCTGTCGACGCTCTACAAGATCCTGCCTGGGCTGCTCGTGTTCTCTGACGAGCTGAACCACAATTCGATGATCAGCGGCATCCGCACCGGCAAGCGCGAACAGCGGCTGGTGTTCCGGCACAACGATCTGGCACATCTTGAGGAACTGTTGGCGCAGGCCGATCCGGCGGCGCCCAAGCTGATCGCCTTCGAGAGCGTCTATTCTATGGACGGCGACATTGCCGACATGCGTGGCACGGTGGCCCTGGCCAAGAAGTATGGGGCCATGACTTATCTCGATGAGGTCCACGCGGTTGGCATGTATGGCCTGCGCGGCGCGGGTGTCGCCGAGCGGGACGGCGTGATGGCCGACATCGACATCGTCGAAGGCACCCTGGGCAAGGCCTTTGGCGTCATGGGCGGCTACATCGCCGCCGATTCGGTGATCGTTGACGCCATCCGCAGCTATGC
>JAYTWT010000035.1:0-1886 GCA_043743295.1 Alphaproteobacteria bacterium
GACCGACGAAGTGTCCCGACCCTCCAGCTTCAGCTTCGAAGAGCTGATGTCCTGCGCGCGGGGCGAGATGTACGGCGAGGGCAACGCCAAGCTTCCGGCACCGCCGATGCTGCTGTTCGATCGCATCACCACGATTACGGACAAGGGCGGCACCTACGACAAGGGTTACATCGAGGCGGAGTTCGATATCAATCCGAAGCTCTGGTTCTTTGATTGCCACTTCATCAACGACCCGGTTATGCCCGGTAGCCTGGGTCTGGACGCCCTGTGGCAATTGGTCGGCTTCTATTTGGGCTGGGTCGGCGGCAAGGGACGGGGCCGCGCGCTCGGCTGTGGCGAAGCCAAGTTCGGCGGCGAGGTGACGCCGGATATCAAGAAAGTCACCTACAAGATCCAGATGAAGCGGGTGATCAATCGCCGGCTCGTCATGGGTATTGGCGATGGGGTTCTGGAAGCTGATGGAACCCCCATCTATTGGGCGGAAGATCTCCGTGTCGGACTCTTTCAGCGGCCTTAAGAGTCGCGGAACCAGGAAGGAAATATGCGTCGCGTCGTCGTCACTGGGATGGGCATCGTCTCGTCCATCGGCAACAATGCCAACGAAGTCACCGCCTCCCTACGTGGGGCGCGGTCCGGCGTTGTGGCGTGTTCTGAATATGCCGAACTCGGCTTCCGCTCCCAGGTGCACGCGCCGCCGCAGCTAGACTGGGAAGGCCTGGTTGATCGCCGCGCTGCGCGGTTCCTGGCCCAAGGCACCGGCTTTAGCCACATCGCTATGGAACAGGCGGTTGCCGATTCGGGCCTCGAAGAGAACGAGGTCTCCAACGAACGAACGGGTCTGATCGTCGGTTCTGGCGGGCCGTCGGCGCGGGTCATTGTCGAGGCGGCCATAACGGCGCGCGAGCGTGGTCCCAAGCGTGTCGGGCCTTTCGCGGTGCCCAAGGCGATGAGCTCGGGGCCATCGGCAACGCTTTCAACCTGGTTCAAGATTCGCGGCCTGAACTTCTCGATCAGCTCGGCCTGCGCCACCTCCACCCACTGCATCGGCGTCGGCTACGAACAGATCCTGATGGGTAAGCAGGACATTGTCTTCGCGGGTGGGACCGAAGAGCTCGACTGGCGGCTCAGCGTCATGTTCGACGCGATGGGCGCGATGAGTTCGAACTTCAACGAAACCCCCGCCGTGGCCAGTCGCGCCTACGACGCCAATCGCGACGGCTTCGTCATCGCCGGCGGTGCGGGCATTGTGGTTCTCGAAGAGTATGAGCACGCCAAAGCGCGGGGCGCCAAGATCTATGCCGAGATCGTCGGCTACGCGGCAAACTCCGATGGCTTCGACATGGTGGCACCGTCCGGCGAGGGTGCCGTGCGCTGCATGCGCCTAGCCAACCCCGATGGCCGTACCATCGACTATCTGAACCCGCACGGCACCTCGACGCCGGTCGGGGACATCAAGGAGATGGAAGCGGTCCGCGAGGTGTTTGGTGCCAGGCCGCCGCTGATCTCGTCGACCAAGTCCCTGACCGGCCATAGCCTGGGGGCAGCGGGGGCGCAGGAGGCGATCTATTCGCTGCTGATGCTGAACAACGGCTTCGCCTGCGAGAGCGCGCACATCGAAACGCTGGATCCAGCCTTCGCCGACTTGCCGATCCTGCGGCAGAGGGTTGACCGCCCGCTTGAGACCGTGATGAGCAACTCGTTCGGCTTTGGCGGAACCAACGGCTGTCTGGTGATGACCCGGGTCTGATCACCGCCCTCAATTCTGGAGACCACGACGTGGCCGACGACTATCAGATGCTGAGCGGCGCGCTCATGAAGGGCAAGCGCGGCGTGGTGACAGGCGTCGCCAACCACCAGTCCATCGCCTGGGGCATCGCCAGCCAACT
>JAYTWT010000036.1:0-1743 GCA_043743295.1 Alphaproteobacteria bacterium
GTCCAGGAGGCCAACGTCTTTCGGCTGGCCCAGGAGACCGCGGCCCTGCTGGGGCATGGCGACCGGGTCACCCGCGAGATGGTCGAGGCCAACTGCGACTTCGTCGGCGCCGGCTATGGCCTGATCGACGCCGGGGTGATCGCGGCGCTGACCACGCTGGCCCGCTCGGACGGCATCCTGCTGGACCCGGTTTACACCGGCAAGGCGATGAAGGGCTTCCTGGCGCTCGCGGCGGACGGCGCGTTCGACGGCGAAACCGTGGTGTTCCTGCACACCGGGGGGGCGCAGGGCCTGTTCGGCTATCAGTCCGAACTGGAGGGCCAGCTATGACCAAGGCCACACTTACCCTTGGCGTGCTTGGCGGCATGGGTCCGGCGGCGACGCTGGAATTCCTCAACCGCGTCCACGCCTACACCCCAGCCGAACGCGACCAGGACCACATCCGGGTGATCGCCGACATCAATCCCAAGGTGCCCGATCGCAACACACCCGGGGCCGGCGCAGGCGAGGTGCTGTCGGAGATGGCGGGCGCGCTCAGCGGCGCCGGCGCCCAGGTGCTGGCCATGCCCTGCAACACCGCCCACGCCCATGCCGGGATGATCGAGCGCGCGTCGGGGCTGCCGTTGATCGACATGATCGGCCTGGGCGCGGCCGCCGCCAGCCGCACAGGCGCGATGCGGGCTGGCGTGCTGGGGACGCGCGGCGCGCTGCGGCTCTATCGCGAGTATCTGGCCGCCCGCGCAATGGGTCTGGTCAGCCTGACCTCCGAGAGCCAGGAGGCCTTCATGGCCACCCTCTACAAGATCAAGGGCGGCGACCTTGGCGAGGACGTGCGCCGTGAGATGGCCGGCTACGCCGCCGAACTGCGCAAGCAGGGCGCGGAGGTGTTGATCGCCGGCTGCACAGAGGCGCCGCTGGCGCTGGACAAGGCCGCGTTGCAATTGGAGCTGATCGACCCCGGCGACCTTTTGGCCCGCCAGGCGGTCGCCGTCTGCCTGGGGTGGGAGCCGATCCCCCAGGGGGTCGGCTGAGCCGCTACAACCGATCTGTCGCGAAGGTGTCGCAGGCGGCGGGATCGCCGCCCTGAGCGCCCGCCCGGAACCACCGCATCCGTTGCTCTGACGAGCCGTGGGTGAAGGTATCGGGAACGACCCGGCCCTGCATCTTGCGCTGTAGCGTGTCATCACCCACCGCCGACGCGGCGCGCAACCCATCTTCGATATCGCTGGGGTTCAAGGCGACCTGGCCCTGGGAGACTTCCGAGGCATGGGCCGCCCAGACGCCGGCGTAGCAGTCAGCTTGAAGCTCCAGGCGCACGGACCCGCTCTCCGCGCCGCGCGCGCCCATGCGCTGGGCCCGATCACTCGTGCCCATCAGGTTCTGCACGTGATGACCGATCTCGTGGGCGATCACATAGGCCCGCGCCGCCTCGCCGCCAGCCCCGAACTTGGTTTCCAGCTCCTGCCAGAAGGAGAGATCCAGATAGACCTTCTGATCCGCCGGACAATAGAACGGTCCCATCGCCGCCTGGCCTGCGCCGCAGCCGGTGCTCGTGGACTGGTTGTAGACAACGATTGCCGCCGGTGGCCGGTAGGTCTGGCCCTGGGCCTGGAAAATCGGCTTCCAGACATCGTCGACATTGGTGGCGACCACATCGACGAACCGCGCCGCCTGATCTTCCGGCGTGCCGCGTTTGCCTTCCTGCTGCTGAACCTGCCCGCCGCCCGCGCCGTTGACCACCGA
>JAYTWT010000037.1:0-3251 GCA_043743295.1 Alphaproteobacteria bacterium
CAGCGATGGGGCCGGCGGCCCAGCCGACGCCGCGCGAGCCATCGGCCTGGCTGTTGCAGCTGAGTTGGCGCACCTGACGGTCCTTGACGGCGCGGTCCACCACAGCGGAGATCTTGACCGTGTACGGACCCTCGCAAGACGGCAATTCGCGATCGCAGGCTGTGGCGGAGTTGTAGCGATAGAGCCGCTGGCCGGACCCTGCACGCGCGATCATCAGGCAACTGGCCGGATCGCCGATAGCGCGCGAGACAGCCGCCTCGAGCTCATCAGCGTCGACACCTGGCGGCGCGGAAGGCGCGCAGGCCGCCAGCGTCAAGAGGGCGGAGAGGAGGAGTGGGCGAAGGGTCATGGTACGGCATATCGATGCAGGAAGTCGGCCATCTCGTCCAGGACCGGCGCGTCGCCACGCAGAGGGCGGGATAAGGCCAGAACCAGACGAACATGGCCGATGTCGGGATAATACCGCTCATTCACCTGCACACCCACCGCGCGATAGCGTTCTGCCAAGGCGCGGGTGTTTTTCGGGTAGACGATCGTGTCCTTGTCGCCGGTGGCCAGGAAGGCGGGAGGACTGCTCGTCTCCACATAAGCCAAGGGCTGGGTCGCGGGGAGGTCGGCGGCTTGGCCAAAGACGTTGTTGGTAGTCTCGCCCTTCAGCGGGAGGAAATCGTAGGGCCCGGCCAAACCAGCCACGGCCTTGATCCGGCCAGGGTCCACCCCGGCGGCGGTGAGATAGCGGCGGTCCAGGCCCAGCATGACGGCATCGTACGCTCCCGCCGAGTGGCCCGCCAGAACGATCCGGTTCGGGTCGCCGCCTAGCCGGGCGGCATTGTCCACGGCCCACTTCACCACCAGGGCACCGTCTTCCAGGAAGCCGGGATAGCGGACCTCCGGATAGAGGCGGTAGTCGGCAACGAGGGTTACGAACCCGCGCGAGGCCATGGCGCGGCCGACCCAGCCGTAGTCCTGACGTCGGCCCGAATCCCACGACCCGCCGTAGAAGAAGACCGCAACGGGGGCGGCGGCGGCGGCTTTGTGCGCGGCATGGGCCTTGCGTGGGGCATAGACGTCGACGGTCTGGCGGGGCGACACGCCATAAGCTGCGCCGCGCAGGGGTCGGGTGGACGGGTCCTTTGGCGAGAGGGTCGCAAACAGGCTGAGCGGAGAGCAGGCGCTGACCAGCGGGGCCGCGAACGCGCCCAGGGCGGCGGCGATCACAAGGCGCTTGGCGGGGGGAAATCTGGGCATCGGCTCCAGTAGGGTACGCGGGGCACAGCGCGCAACTCTCACCGGCCCCTTCCTTTATACGATGCGCAGGATGCTTCGGATGCAGGCGCCTCTTGACCTGACCCAGAGCGTCGTCCGAAAAGTGGGAACCGGTTTTCGGAGCCAACGACGCTCTGCATCTTTGAATGGCGAGCACGATTCAACTCTAAATCGATTTCGATCTAGCGCATCGTGCTCGGGCGGCGCCCGGCGAATGGTGTGGGCACACGAATTTGAAAGGACACGCGATGGACGGGGCTCAGGCGACGGGCGGGTTCAAACCCGAGGTGATGGCGCAGGTGGCACCCGCGCTGCAGGGCATTATCGATCAGGGTGGGCTCTCCGGGGCCGTGACCCTGGTGTGGAAGGGTGGCCAGGTCGTCCAGACCCACGCCCTCGGCCAGCGCGACATCGCGGGCGGCACGCCGATGACCCGCGATACGTTGTTCCGCATCGCTTCGATGACCAAGCCTGTCACCTCCGTTGTGATCATGATGCTGATCGAAGAGGGCAAGCTGAAGTTGGACGATCCGGTGACCAAGTGGCTGCCGGAACTGGCCAATATGGTGGTGCTGGACAGTGCCACCGGGCCGCTGGACGCCACCTCACCTGCCGCGCGGGACATTACGGTGGAGGACCTGATGACCCACCGCTCGGGTCTGGCCTACGCGTTCACCTCAATGGGACCGATCGCCCACGCCTACCATGAGAAACTGGGCTCGCCGTTAATCAACGCGCTGGGGCCGGACGCCTGGCTGAAGGCGCTGGGCGAGTTGCCGCTGACCTATCAGCCGGGCGCTCGGTTCCATTACAGCCATGCGACCGAGGTGCTGGGCTTCCTGGCTGCCAGGATCGAGGGCAAGTCGCTGGGCGAGGTTTTCCAGGCGCGGATCTTCGGACCTCTAGGCATGAGCGACACCGGCTTTTGGCTGGCCCCGGAGAAGCGTGACCGGCTGGCCAGGCTTTATGAAGCACCGCCAGAAGGGGCGCTAAAGGACGTCTCCTTCCCACACAGCGATGCGCCCTCCCCCTTTGAGGCCGGCGGCGGCGGATTGATCTCATCGGCAGACGATTATCTGAAGTTTGCCCGCATGATGCTGGGCGACGGCGAGGTGGACGGCGTGCGGCTGGTCGCGCCAGGCACCATCGCCGCCATGGCGACCAACCGTCTGACGCAGGAACAGCGCGACCACGGCTTCATGGGTATGCCGTTCTGGCTGGGTCAGGGTTTCGGCCTGGGGGTCTCGATGATCCTGGACCCACAGAAGCACGAGTGGATGGGGGCCGGTGCCGAGGGCGCGTTCGGCTGGCCGGGTGCATTCGGCACTTGGTGGCAGGCCGATCCAGCCAACGACATGATCCTGATCTATCTGATCCAGGACTCTATGCCGCTGGGGCCTGAGGCGGTTACGGCCATGCAGGGCCAACGCCCGACGGGGCGCATTGGCGGGCCAATGTTCCAGAAGATCGTCTACGCCGCGCTAGGGTAGCGAGCGGGGTGCGCGCACGCCCAAGGTCCTCCCCCAGCGCGTAGCGCGGTTTGGAGGAGGTGCCGCGAAGCGGCGGAGGGCCTGCCCTTCGAAGCCCAGCGGGCGTAGAAGGGGGTTTCATCAATTCACGGATGGTCATCCCGGTTTGCGCGAAACGCGCAAGACCGGGACCCCTTGCGTCGAGGTCAGAGGCTGGGTGCAGGCGTCGCCGCCGGGGATTTGATCTGCGAAATCAGGCGCTGGGGGTCCCGGTCTTCCGCCTACGGCGAAAACCGGGATGACATCTTTGGGGTTTGGTTTCAGCCTGAGGCGTGTCGCATTCGGCGGCGCTCGGCGCGGTTGGGAGGGCGGTTGAGGGTGGGTCGTCGCTCTGCCACCGGACCCGAAGGTTCCGGTGGTGTCGGCTCGGGCCGTTCCAGGAACGCCTTGAGCTCGATGATCTCGGCGCTGACCTTGTGGTCGGGATCGAGGTCGGGTGTGCGGGTGATGATGCGT
>JAYTWT010000038.1:0-2794 GCA_043743295.1 Alphaproteobacteria bacterium
CGATCGAGCAGAGTCTCCGGATCGTTTGGCGGTCCGTTGGCGGCGACGCCCTCCAGCTTCAACTCTTCCAGCTTGAACTGGGTCTCGGCCAGCCACTCGGCATAGGGCTCGGCGTCGGCCAATGTGGCCTTGATCTCCTCGTCCTCGATGATCCGGCCCTGCTCCATATCGATCAGCAGCATCTTGCCGGGCTGGAGGCGCCACTTGCGGACGATCCGTTCTTCCGGAACGTCCAGAACACCGACCTCGGAGGCCATGATCACATGGTCCTGATCGGTGATCACGAAACGCGCCGGACGCAGGCCGTTGCGGTCCAGGGTCGCGCCGATTTGGCGACCGTCGGTGAAGGCCACGGCAGCGGGTCCGTCCCATGGCTCCATCAGTGCCGCGTGATATTCGTAGAACGCCTTGCGCTTGGCATCCATCAGCGGGTTTCCGGCCCACGCCTCCGGGATCAGCATCATCACGGCCTGGGCGAGCGGAATGCCGCCAGCGATCAGCAGTTCCAGGGCGTTGTCCAGGCAGGCGGTGTCCGACTGGCCGTGCGGGATCAGCGGCCACATCTTGCTGAGGTCCGGGCCCAGCAGGTCGCTTTCCAGCGAGCGTCGCCGCGCGTTCATCCAGTTCACATTGCCGCGTACCGTGTTGATCTCGCCGTTGTGAGCGATGAACCGGTAGGGGTGCGCCAGCTTCCAGGACGGGAAGGTGTTGGTCGAAAATCGCTGGTGCACCAGCGCCAGAGCCGACTCCGCCAACGGATTGCGCAGGTCGCAATAGAAGCTGCCGACCTGCCCGGCCAGCAACAGGCCCTTGTAGACGACCGTGCGCGTCGACAGCGACGGCATATAGACATTGGCCAAGTTCGGCATACTGCGCTTGGCGGCCAGGTCGGCCAGCGGGTTCTGGAACTGCTTGCGCACCGCCAGAAGCTTGCGCTCGTGCGCGTCCTGGTCTTTGACGTTGGGGCCGCGGCCGATGAACGCTTGGCGCACCACTGGCATAGAGGCCAACACCGCTTCGCCCAGACCCGTCGTATCGGTCGGCACGTCGCGCCAGCCCAGCAGGGGCTGCTTCTCGACCTTCAGATAGTGCTCGAACAGTTCCAACGCCGCGGCGCGGGCTAGCGGGTCCTGCGGCAGGAAGCACATGGCTACCGCATATTCACCCAGCGGCGGCAGTTCGACACCGGCATCGCTTGCCCAGGCCCGATAGAGGCCGTCCGGGATTTGAATCAGAATACCGGCGCCATCGCCGACGAGCGGGTCCGCACCCACAGCGCCGCGGTGATCCAGATTGACCAGGATCTGCAGGCCCGAGGTGATCACCTCATGCGATTTTCGACCTTTAATATTCGCCACAAAGCCCACGCCGCACGCGTCGTGCTCGTTTGCAGGGTCGTACAGGCCTTGCCGCTCAGGCGGTCGCATCGTCATTTCTCACAAAAGCGCACGAAAACGCAGCCCGAAGCCTCGATTGAAGGGGGCCGTACGCATCTCTGCGGCATTTACTCGGCAAGTTCCGCCCTTGTCGATGGCCTGAAGGCCCGAGCGTGGGCAAAATTTTGCAGTGCAACGTGGCGGGCGCAGGCCAAGACGGCGGAACCGACTGTCACGTGGCCTTCAAAGGAATAAGGTATCCCTCGCGCACCGCAGCCTGTGGTAGCAGCGAACCTGGGATGGACGACGACGCCAATGTGGCTGGAAAGCGCCCCGACATCTGGTCCCGTGGAGATCGCTGCCCCGTCGCGCGCTGAGATTTACTACGGGGGCGCGGACCAGGCCCCACGTGCCCTGCGCGACGTGCTGAAGGCCAAGGTCGATGCCGCCCTGCCCGGCAGCGAGATCACCTGGGCGACCTACTACTTCCACGATCGGGACCTCGCCGACAGCCTGGTCGCCGCCCAGAAGCGCGGCGTACGCGTGCGGGTTCGGATCGAAGGCAGCCCCCGGCACGCCGGGGCCAACGATACGGTGATCGCGGCCCTACGCGAGGGGTTGGGCGAGAACCTGAAGCTCAACAAATCGCTGTTCGGTATCTTCCACTTGCACGCCAAGATCTATGCGTTTTCCGGATCCCTAAATTCCGGACTCCAGCCGGAGGTGTTGATCGGCTCGTTCAATCCATCGGGTGACGCGGCGCAGAATCCCAAGCTGCTGGCTGACATCGGCGATCAGGATCGGGGCGAGAATCTGCTGGTGGCGTTCCGCGATCCGGAGGTGACCGCCGCCCTTGCGAAGGAGGCTGACCGGCTCTGGTCGGGCAAGGCGACCTCGCGCTTCAGTCGGCGGGAGAATCGCGTGGTGCGACTGCAGTCCGTGAGGTTCTACTACTTCCCACGTTTACGTCCGGATGTGGTCGAGCGGCGAATCGCGCGCCTCGGCCCCGGCGACAGCCTTCAAGCGGCGATCTCGCACATGGACCAAGGGCCTTTCGCCCGCAAGCTGGCACAGGCCGCGGAACGCGGTGCCAAGATCGATATCGTGGTCCACGAGACGGATCGACGCGTCCCCAATGGCGTCGTGAAAGACCTGAGCAAGGCGGGCGTTACCGTTCGCCGGTACTGCGACGCTGAGGGCCTGCCAATGCACGCCAAGTTCGTGGTGATCGATGACGGTGGGGCGCGGTCCGCCTGGTTCGGTAGTTTGAACTACAACGTGACGTCTCGTTATCTGAACCAGGAAATCCTGGCGCGCAGCACCGATGCCGCGATCATCGACAATCTGAAGGCCCGGTTCGCCGTGATCTCCAAAGAGACGGAGGCCTCAGCAAAGGCGTGCGACCGCAAAGTCGCGAC
>JAYTWT010000039.1:0-13173 GCA_043743295.1 Alphaproteobacteria bacterium
GGTTGAATGAAGCCGAAGCCCTTGGTTCCGTTGAACCATTTCACGGTGCCGGTAGCCATTGTAGTTCCCCTTTCGGGTGTAGATGTGCGCACCGACGACGTGTCGGCGCGATCAATATGTCGGAGAGGATCGCGTTGGCTCGGGCTCAATCAGAGGAAAGAACGTCGAGAGCGGTCGAACCAAAACGATATTCGATTGGCGTAAGATCGCATTTTTCAGCGGCCGTTGCAAATTCTATCCCGGCGCTGTCTGGAAACCGGCACCGTCAGGCGACCAAGGCCGCCGTGGCGAACCCGATCACCAGTGCGATCATCGCAACGGTCAGCACCAAAGGTGCGAGGCGACGGTACAAGACGATCATGGCCCTTCGGGCTCCTAGTCAGACGCCCTTTAATAGCGGCAAAGCCTGAATCTATTCGCCCGCAACATGTATAATTCCCGTGCATAATTGAAGGATTCCCACCGATCGGCGCGTGAGAAACGGAGCGGAATTCTTTGAACGATCCCCAACTCCAAGACCTCAGGATCCTGCTGCCGCCGCTGCTGCAGTCGATGGAAACCTTGGGGTTCATCGCTCGATATCTGAACCCGATGGCCGTCGGCGATATCCTGGCCGCCTGCGGATCGCCCGATGCCGCGCTTCGCCTTGAAAGCGGGCGGCTCCAGGCTTGGCCGGATCATCTGGCCGATGTCGCGGGGGCACTGGCGGCCGCCGCAGACGAAACGCTCGCCGGCTTCGACGGGCTGCGCGCCGCAGCGGAACTCCAGGATGGGATGGGCGAGGTGTTCCGCGCCCTTCGCCATCTGCCCCGGGCCCAAGCGGCGCTCTACCCGCTGGCCCAGAACCTGCCGCCCGTGAGCCGTCTGTTCCTCGATCCACCCCGTCGGGACGATACATCGCGCCTGCATCAACTTGCCGAAGTCCTGCCCAGCGCCGTCACCGGGGTTCATCACATCGACAACGCACCGGGCCAGCGCGGTGGGTTCTCGCTCTATGTGCCTGAGGATTACGATTCCGCGCGCCCATATCCCCTGGTGACGGCCCTGCACGGTGGCAGTGGCCATGGCGCAGGATTCCTCTGGAGCTGGCTGCGTGAAGCTCGGACGTATGGCGCGATCCTGGTCGCGCCGACGTCGACGGACCGTACGTGGGCGATCAGCGGCCCGGATCCCGACACGCCCAACCTCGCCCGAATCGTCGATTTTGTCCGCAGCCGTTGGACCATCGACCCTCAGCGCCTGCTCCTGGCCGGAATGAGCGATGGCGGTACCTTCGCCTATGTCAGCGGCCTGGAGCCCGCCTCCCCATTCACCCACCTGGCCCCAACGGCCTCAGCCTTCCATCCAATGATGGCCGGGTTCGCTGACCCGGATCGTTTGCGCGACCTTCCGATCCACATCACCCACGGCAAGCTGGACTGGATGTTCGATGTCGCGATGGCCCGCGCCGCCGCCAAGGCCCTTGCCGGCGCGGGCGCAGCCGTGAGTTACCGCGAACTCGATGACCTAGCCCACACCTACCCGCGCGAACTCAACGCCGAGATCCTAGCGTGGACCGGGCCGGACCAGGCGTAGATGCTCAGTTCCAGATGCCCGGTCGGCGATCCTTCCACGGGCATTCCTTCTCCAACTGCCCGGCCAGCCGATAGAGCGTCGCTTCGTCGGCGAAGCGGCCGGTGAACATCATGCCCATTGGCATTCCACCTTCTGATTGCCACAGCGGCAGCGACACCGACGGTTGGCCCGTGAAGTTGAACGGCGGCGTCGTGGCATAGGTCGAGGACTGGCGGCGGTCGAATTCCTTGGTGTCCGCCATATTGGGGTCCAGCCAATCCAGGCGCGGCGAGGTCGTGGACATAGTCGGAGTCAGGAACACGTCGAACTGTTCGAACCGCTCCAGGATCTGGCGATTGAACAGCCGCAGCTCCTGCCAGCCCCACAGGGCCTTCTGTCCGCTGATCCGCTTACCCGCATCATAGCCCCGCTGCGCCAGCGGCCCCAACTCGCCCGGCTCCGGCTCGCGGCCCAACGCCTTCACCCAGCGGTCAACATTGGCGGAGAAGTTGGACGCGCTGAGCAGCCCCTGGGCCTTGTAGAGCGCCCGGTAATCGATGCCGAGACCCATCTCGAACACATCATGTCCCAGGCCTTTCAGCAGTTCGACCGTGCGGTGCAGGGCCGCCACCATCTCTTCGCCCATCGGCCGCCCACTCGGGGTTTCCGCCGACCAGGCGATCTTGAGCTTGCCCGGACTACGGCTGATCTCGTCCAGATAGGGGCCCGACTTGGCCGGGGCCTGGAAGGGGTCGCCCACCCGCGCATAGCCGGTGGAATCCAGCAGCGCCGCACAGTCGCGCACCGTGCGCGTCACCACATGGTGCACCGAAAAGCCCACCGCCCCATCCACCACTTCACAGATCGGCGTGCGGTCGCGTGTTACCTTCATCCCCACGAGGCCGCAGTTGGCCGCCGGGATGCGGATCGAGCCCAGCCCGTCCGAGGCGTGGGCCATCGGCACCATCCCCGAGGCCGTCGCCGACGCCGCCCCGCCCGACGACCCGCCCGAGATCCGCTCCGGGTCCCAAGGGTTGCCGCAGGGCCCCAGGCGCGCCGAGTTGGTCACGCCCGGAATGCCAAACTCCGGCGTATTGGTCTTGCCCATCAGCACCAGGCCGGCCGCCCGAAAGCGGGTCACCAACTCGCTGTCCTCGGTGTCCGCCGCGACCTGAGCAAAATTCGAACCGGAGGTCCGGGGCCAGCCAGTCACCTGCGCGCCCAGGTCCTTGATCAGAAACGGCACGCCCTTGAACGGCCCGTCCGGCAACGGCCCCGCCGCCACCGCCCGCGCTTCGTCATAGGCTTTGTGAACCACGGCATTGAGAACCGGATTGTGCCGCTCCACCCGCTCAATGGCCGCTTCGACCAACTCGACGGGCGTCACCTCACCCTTGCGCACCAGCGCCGCCAACCCGGTGGCGTCATACTCGGAATATTCGGCAAAGCTCATGGCAGCGTCCCTCACCCTATCGCAGTGTTGCCGCCACCTTACCCGCAGCGGCGGGCGAGGAAAGCTACTTCGCGCTTTGTGCGGAGAGCCGCCGCAGGACGGGCTCCAGCGTCATGTAAAAGTCTGATGGAATCGAAACGTAGCGTGCTGCCGCTAGAGACCGGGGCGTTTGCCGTCGGTCCATTGTGGCGGGGCTCCAAACAGACCCGCCACCACGCCAGAGAATCCAGATCCCCTGCCGTACACGTCGCAGGCTGAGCTCACCGGCGTTCTATGACGAGGCATCCTCGGGGCATCTCGGTCCTTTTCGGCGACCAGGAGCTTCGACAAATTATGAGCGAATTTGGTTGAGAGGTCATAGGCGTCCCCTACCGATGACGCCCGCCGTCCGCTGAAAACGTCCGCGTCACGCGACCAGACGATTGCGGCGGCTTGCTTTCCATCAGGCCCGAGCGCTTCGGCTTCGGCCGCGAAGCCGCCGAGACCGACGGGTAGACGAGGCGCTGGAACAACCATTGAAACCGCGAGAGAGAGGGTGGCGACACCGGCATTGGTAGGTTTTATCCGCGTGACCTCCGTTCTGACCGTGAGGTCCGCTACCTTGGGCGCAGACACGATCTCGAACCGCGCGCTGAGGTCCTTACACATCGCTCGCTCCATCGCGTTGGCGATCAGTGAGCGCTGGGCTGGCGTTGCGTTCGATTGCGCCTCGTCAGAGAATTTCACCGGCTCCAGGCGGACGGTCCGGGCGGTCAGGAGCGGGGCGCTGTCGACCCTTGCGAAGGCCTGGGCACCGCGAGACTTGATCCGCTCGAGGCCTGCATAGGATGTCAGCGTCACGCCACTTGGCGGGGGGGCCGAAGCGCAGGCCGTCAAAAGCCCCAGCGACACAACCATCGGTATTGCGCGCGCCGCTAGGGTTTGCGTTGAACGGATTCGGCTGTTGGGCGTAGCGGGCAGGAAAGTGATTGAAGGTGAGGTCATGTAGATTTCCAGGTGGTTGGTGAGGGTGCCGAGTTGGCCGACTGATCGATGGATATTCGCCTCATTCAAAGGCTGCCGGCAGCGCGAGCGCCGCCCGAGGCTTCTTGATGGGGGAGCTCTGCGCGTCCGCGCACATTTCGTGGGGGCCCCGACCGCGCGCGCGACAAATGAACCACTCCGCCACGGCGAGATTCAGGACCCAACCGGTCCCCATGAGCACGGCTCTGGAGAGTTCGCCTGTCGGACCCACCATCAGGGTCCAGGGCAAGAGGAGGGCCGCCTGAGTTCCCGCGCCCATCCCGATCGCGTAACCACGCATTATCCAGGTGCCATGGCGCGCGAAATCGCGCCGACGGATGGCGTCGATGCTGAGCAGAAGCGATGCGGCCATCGCTGAGCCAAAGACCAGCCGCATACCGTAGAGTAGCGCACCGTCGTTCACGCCGGGCGGGAAGAACAGCGTGATCCACAGCGCTGAACCTGCGGCGAGCAAGCCTGTGGGAATCAGGACGCGCCCTGCCGCCTGATGCCACACCGGCCAGCGACCACGCATCCCAGGCGAGACCTGAAAGGCCCCCAGGGCGCAGAACGTACAAGCGCTGAGAATATGCAGAACGAGCGGGATCGATCCCGCCGCGAACCGCGCGCTGTCCGATCTGACTTCCCCAGTGGCCAGCCAAAACAAGCGTACCGCGCCAGCGAGCGTCGGTATGACGGTAAGCGCGAGCAATAGACCCGGCGCGATCCAGGCGGTCTTGGGCGGCACGAGTAATGGTGACAACGGCTTAGCTCCTCAGGGGAGCAGCGAATACTTATGCGCAACACGAAGGGATATGGCGCAAAGTTCGAGTATGCATATACATAAATGCATGAACTGGCCGTCGCTATCGTTTGATTGGAATCAGGCCCGGGCCTTCCTGGCGACAGCGGAGACCGGTTCACTCTCGGCGGCGGCGCGTGCGCTTGGCCTGACCCAGCCGACGTTAGGTCGGCAGGTGACCGCGCTTGAAACCGATCTCGGCGTCACCCTGTTCGAGAGGGTCGGGAAGTCGCTGGTGCTATCGCGATCCGGGTTGCATCTGCTGGAATACTTCCAGAGCATGGGCGAGGCGGCGGCGCAGGTTTCGCTAGGCGCGTCGGGCCAATCCCAGTCAATTGAAGGTCAGGTGACGATCACCGCGAGCGACGCTGTGTCGGCCTACTGGCTGCCGGCGGTGCTCAAGAAACTCAGGACGATTGAGCCGGGGATTGAGGTCGAGGTGGTCGCCTCCAATGACGTGCGAGACCTACGCCGGCGCGAGGCCGACATCGCGATCCGGCACATCCGGCCGGTTCAGCCCGAGTTGATTGCAAAGCTTGTCCGGGAGACCACCGCCCACCTGTACGCGTCCACGGCGTACCTCGACGAATATGGTCGGCCTCAGTGCGCTGAGGACCTGTCGCGCGCGGCATTCATAGGCTTTGCGCCCGCCGAACGGCTGCTGCTCGGTTTAAATGGACTAGGCTTGTCGCTGACTCTGCGAAATTTCCGGATCGTGACGGACAGCTCCGCCGTGGTTCTGGAGACGGTGAAGCAGGGGCTCGGCATCGCCGTGATCGTTAAGGAGTTCGCGGCGATCATTCCGGACATTGAGTGCGTGCTACCGGAACTCGCCATCCCGCTTCCGTTTTGGCTGGTTACGCATCGTGAGCTGTTGACCAGTCGCCGCATCCGCACCGTGTTCGATCTATTGGCAGAAGAGTTTTCGAACGGATCGCCGCAATGATCGTGGATCGCGACGAATGAGACGCGGTGGCGGTCAATCGCCGGCAGGGTGCCAATTTGCAATTCTTGTCGGACCGGCAAAACCTAGGCCGCTGCGGGTGCGCAGACCTCGCGAACACATCCTCTTAGCCACTTGTGTGCAGGATCGGCATCGAGCCTGGGGTGCCAAAGCATCGAAACAGCGAACATCTGTGTCTGCATCGGCAGGGGAAAGCAGACCATGCCGTCGCGAAGGTTTGCCGTGTGCCTCTGGGGTACCGTCGCGACGAGATCGGAAAGACGCGCGAGCGAAAGGGCCGTTGCGAAACCGCTGACGACGGTTACCACCCGGCGTTTCAGATTGGCGGGTAGGAATGGCTGGTCGACCGCGTCATCTTCGAAGCCGCTTCGCGACACGATGACATGCCCTGCCTCAGCGTATCGAGAGGTGGTGATCTCGCCGATACTCATCGGGTGCCCAGGCCTCACGACCCCGATCAGCCCGTCTCGAAACAACGCCTGGGCCCGCAACTCCGGACCGAGTGAGCCTTCGAGCACACCTGTCTCGAGGTCAACCCGCCCATTGCGCAGCGCCGTGCTGTCTTTGTCCGGCTTCTGCAGGAAATTGAGCCGCACGCCCGGCGCCTCCCTTTGGACTCTGGCGATTAGGTCGGGGCCGAAGCTTTCAACGAAGCCGTCGCTGGTGCGCAACGTGAAGGTCCGCACAAGTCTCGCGAGATCGACCATAGCCTCCGGTAGCAGAACGGCTTCCGCCTCCTGAAGCAGTTGGCCGACCCGTTCACTGAGCGCAAGTGCACGCGGTGTCGGCACCAGGCCTCGCCCGGCCCTGACAAAAAGCGGATCGCCCATTGTGGTCCTTAGGCGGGCCAGCGCGCGGCTCATGGCCGATGGGCTTAGCCTCAATCGCTTGGCGGCACGGGCGACGCTCCCTTCGGTGAGTAGGACGTCGAGCGTCACCAACAGGTTCAGGTCGGGGTGGCCCATGCACGATCATAGCACCGCGCGCACGATATGATATGGCGTTTTGTGCACGAGTAGACTGCAAAAGCTGCGTGTTTCGCCACATTATATCGCCGTTTATCCTACGGCCTTCGTTCAATGGAGGCATGGGGATGACAGGCAACGCTCTTGGCACATTCAGTGAGAGGACCCGGTCGGGCTGGGGACCGCTCACCAGCGAGCTGATTGCGAAATGCAGCCAGCACCTCGAGGCGCTTCTCAGGACGTCGCCGTCGGAGGCGTGGTTGGCCTCGCTGCACCGCGAAGCCCCAGCGAATGCGGAGCTGTATCGCGATCCGGCGTTGGGGTTTGTGCTCTTAGCTCACACCGAACCCGCCGGTCTTTACCGTCCGCCCCACGACCACGGTCGCAGCTGGGTGATCTATGGGATCCAGCAAGGTGAAATCGAGATGGGCACCTATGCCCGGGTCGAAGACTCTGGCGGCAGGGTGCGCCTCGTGAAGAGGAGCAGCACCCGGGTCCTGGCCGGGCAGGTCCAGGTGTACCTCCCAGGTGACATCCACGACACCCGGTGCGTCGAGGGCCCGGCCCTGCTCTTTCGCTTCAGCGAGCGGGACCTGAAGAAGGAGGACCGGGAAGAGCACCAGGTCGTGCGATACGAAGAGCGGGACGGCGTCTGGACCACAGGCCCAGGCCGGTGACCGGCCTGCCGTCTCCTCGGCGGGCCGTCGCCATCACCGCTGTGCTGTCATCAATGGCGCTGGTCGTTTTGGACGCCAGTGTGGCCAACATCGCGCTGCCGACCATCGCAAGATCACTAAGCGTGACGCCCGCGGCCACAGTCTTGGTGATCACCGCCTATCAGACGGCTCTATTGATGGCACTGCTGCCCTGCGGCGCGCTCGGCGAGCGGTTCGGCTACCGGCGCGTGTTCATATACGGAATCGCTGTCTTTTCGTTCGCCTCGATGCTCTGCGCTCTGTCGCCTTCGCTGCCCTGGCTTGTGTTTGGGCGAGTCATTCAGGGGTTCGGGGCCTCGGCCGTCTTGGCCCTGGGCATCGCACTTCTGCGCTTCTCGGTTCCTAAAGCTCAGCTTGGCGCTGCGATCAGTTGGAACGCGCTTACCGTCGCCCTTTGCTCAGCGGCGGGCCCTAGCATTGGGGCGATGATTGTGACGGTCGCGAGTTGGCCGTGGCTCTTCGCCATCAATCTGCCGCTCGGGATTGTGGCGCTTTTGGCTTCGCGCGCGCTGCCTCAGACCGCTGGTCGAGCCTACGCCCTGGATGTGGTTAGCGTGTCGCTCAACCTCTTCACATTCGGGTCGCTCGCCATCGCAGCAGAGCTGCTTCTGCACGAGCCAGCGTTATCTATTTGTCTGTTCGCTGCCGCGGCTATCGCGCTCGCTTGGTTGGTTCGACGAGAGGCACCCAAGTCGACACCCCTGATCCCGCTTGACCTGCTCCGAGCGCGACCGTTCCGGATCTCGGTGATGGCCTCCATCTTCTGTTTCGCAGGCCAAGCTGCAGGACTGGTGGCGCTGCCCTTCTATCTACAGCACGGCCTGGGCCAGACGGCGCTAGCGACGGGGCTTTACATGACAGTCTGGCCGTTGAGCGTCGCGGCTACCGCGACCGTTGTCGGCCGCTTGGCGGACCGAATTTCAGGCGCCTGGCTCTGCGCGGCAGGTGGTGCGCTCATGTGCGCAGGCCTAGCCGGCGCGGCGCTCTGGCCGTTACAGTCCAACCCCCGTCCCCTGATTGTGTTCACTGCACTCGGCGGCCTCGGATTTGGACTCTTTCAGACCCCCAACAATCGCAACCTGTTCCTTTCTGCCCCCCAAGACCGAAGTGGAGCGGCGGGCGGAATGCAAGGCGTCGCGCGGTTGTTGGGTCAAGCGTCGGGTGCGATCGCCGTGACGTTGCTCTTTGCGCTTACATCAATGGATCAGGCCCCGCAGATGGCTTTCGCGGTCGGTGCGTTTTTGACGCTGGCAGCGGGATTGGTAAGCATTCTAAGGGCACCGACTCCTTGGTGTACAGCCTAGGTCGGGACTGAGGTGATCCACCGGACACGCCTGAGCCTCCGCTCCTTACCCCGGCTCATAGGCCAATATCGGCCCCAACCACCGCTCGGCCTCAGCCAGCGTCCAGCCCTTGCGGCGGGCGTAGTCGTCCACCTGGTCCTTATCGATCCGTCCGACGCCGAAGTAGTGGCTGTCCGGGTGGGCGAAGTAGAGGCCGCTGACGGCTGCTGTCGGGTACATGGCGTAGCTTTCGGTCAGGTTCAGACCGGTCTGCGCCTCGGCGTCCAACAGCTTGAACAGCGTCGCCTTCTCGGTGTGGTCGGGCTGGGCCGGATAGCCGGGGGCCGGGCGGATGCCGCGGTACTTCTCGTCGATCATCAGGGTCAAATCGAACGCCTCGTCCGCCGCATAGCCCCACAGCTCAGTGCGCACGCGCCGGTGCAGCGCCTCGGCAAAGGCTTCAGCCAGCCGGTCGGCCAGGGCCGAGGCCATGATCGCCGAATAGTCGTCGCCCTTGGCCTTGAACGCCTCGGCGATCTCCGCCTCCCCATGCCCCGCCGTCACCGCAAATCCGCCGATCCAGTCCGGCTTGGTTCCAATGGGCGCGATGAAGTCGGCCAGCGCCACATTGGCCCGCCCTCCATCGGCCTGCGCCTTATCTTTCGCCATCTGCTGGCGAAGTGTGTGCAGTCGCGCCAACTCGGTGGTCCGCGTCTCGTCGGTGTACAGCACCACGTCGTCGCCATCGGCATTGGCGGGCCAGAACCCGACCACGCCCTTGGCGGTGAACCACCCCTGGCCGATGATCTGCTGCAGCATCACCTGCGCGTCCTTGTAGAGATCGCGGGCAGCCTCGCCGACCACGTCGTCCTCCAGGATCTGCGGGAAACGGCCGATCAGCTCCCAGCTAGCGAAGAACGGCGACCAGTCGATGTGCCGCGCCAGGTCGGCCAAGTCATAGGGCTCAAACGTCCGGGTGCCGGTGAACGTCGGCTTGGGCGGCGTGTAGCCGGTCCAGTCCGGCACGAAGGCGTTGGACCGCGCAGCGGCGAGGGGGGAGCGGGCGCGCTTGTCCTGACCCCTAGCGAACTGTTCACGCACCTTGACGTACTCGGCCGCCGTCTCGGCCTGTAGGCGCACGTTCTCAGTGGGCGAGAGCAGGCCGGAAACCACGCCCACGGCGCGGCTGGCGTCGAGCACATAGGTAGTCTGGCCACCCTTGTAGCGCGGCTCGATCTTGACCGCAGTGTGGGTCTTTGAGGTGGTGGCGCCGCCGATCAGCAGGGGAATCTTGAAGCCCCGCCGCTCCATCTCGCCGGCCACATAGGCCATCTCGTCCAGGCTGGGGGTGATCAGGCCCGAGAGGCCGACGATGTCGACGTTGTGCTTGACCGCCTCGTCCAGGATGCGGTCGGCGGGAACCATGACGCCGAGGTCGATGACCTCGTAGTTGGTGCACTGCAGGACTACGCCGACGATGTTCTTACCGATGTCGTGGACGTCGCCCTTGACGGTGGCCATCAGGATGCGGCCGGCCTGAACGCGGGGCTTGCCGGCCTTCTCGGCCTCCATGAACGGCTCCAGGTAGGCCACGGCTTGCTTCATCACCCGGGCGGACTTGACCACTTGCGGTAAGAACATCTTACCCGCGCCGAACAGGTCGCCGACCACATTCATGCCATTCATCAAAGGGCCTTCGATGACGTGCAGGGGCCGTTCGCTGGCGGCACGGGCCTCTTCGGTGTCGGCTTCGATGAACTCAGTGACGCCGTTGACCAGGGCGTGGGTGATCCGCTGGCCCACATCGCCCTGGCGCCAAGTTAGGTCAGGGCCCTTTTGCTCGGACTTTCCGCCCTTGTATTTGGGGGCCAACTCGACGAGGCGTTCGGTGTTGGAGAGTTTGGGGTCGCGCTGTGGGCGGTTAAGGATCACGTCTTCGACCGCGACCTTCAACTCCTCGGGGATATCGTCATAGACCGGCAAGTCCCCGGCGTTGACGATGCCCATGTCCATGCCCACTGCGATGGCATGGTACAGAAACACCCCATGGATGGCCCTGCGCACCGGCTCGTTGCCGCGGAACGAGAAGCTGACGTTGGAGACCCCGCCCGAGACCCGCGCGCCCGGCAGGTGGCTCTTGATCCAGGCCGTCGCCTCGATGAAATCCACCGCATAGTTGTTGTGCTCGTCGATCCCGGTGGCGACGGCGAAGATGTTGGGGTCGAAAATAATGTCTTCGGCCGGGAAGCCCACCTGCTCGGTCAGCACCTTGTATGCACGGCCACAGATCTCGATCTTGCGCGCCGCCGTGTCGGCCTGGCCCTGCTCGTCGAAGGCCATGACCACGACCGCCGCGCCATAGCGTAGGCACGCCCTAGCCTGTTCGATGAACTTGGCCTCGCCCTCCTTCATCGAGATGGAATTGACGATCGACTTGCCCTGGACGCACTTCAGTCCCGCCTCGATCACCTCCCACTTAGAGCTGTCGATCATCACCGGCACGCGGGCGATATCGGGCTCCGCCGCCATGAGGTTTAGGAACGTCTTCATCGCGTGGACGGAATCCAGCAAGCCGGCGTCCATGTTGACGTCCACAACCTGAGCCCCGGCGTCGACCTGCTGGCGCGCCACGCTCAAGGCCTCGCCATAAGCGCCGTCCTCGATCAGTTTGCGGAATTTGGCCGAGCCGGTAACGTTGGTCCGCTCGCCGACATTGATAAAGATGGGGCGCATTTCAGTCTTCTTCCGCTCACCCCCGTAAAGCCGGGGATCAAAGCCCCCTCCCCCTTGCGGGGAGGGGGTTGGGGATGGGGGTATCAGCTCCGAGCCGAGAGGTTCGCACCCCCACCCCCGACCCCTCCCCGTAAGGGGGAGGGGAGGTTCTGAATCAACTCAACCCGTCACACTTTCGCCCTTCGCATCGCCGCCCAACTCAATCCGTCCCTGTCGGCCGCACCAGCGCCGGCAATCCATCAATCGAAACCGCGTTCGCCTCATAGCGACGCTCTGCCCATTCCTCGAACGGCCGATGATCGACGTGGCGATGTAGCTGCTCGCGCTCTTGCTTGAACGCGTAGATTGGAACGCCCCAACCGCAGCTGTCTGCGATGCGCGTGACGTCCACCACGACGATGGCCCGCGCCCGCTCGAAGGTCGGGAATAAGGCTTTCAGCGCGGCAAACTCCGGCTCGCCGAATGCCACGGCCCGCCCCTTGCCGTAGAGGCGCAGGATGTTGGCCGCCCCTTCGAAGGCGCAGAACATAAGGGTGATGCGCCCATTCTCGCGCATGTGCGCCAGAGTCTCCGCGCCTGAGCCGCCGAGGTCCAGATAAGCGACGGTGCGCTCATCGATCACTACGAAGCTGTCGTACCCCTTAGGCGAGACGTTGACGGACCCGTCACCGGACAGCGGCGCCGTCGCGACGAAATAGATCTTCTGCGCCTTGATGAAGGCGATCAGCTTCTCATTCAACGCCTCGTAGATCGCGCTCATCAGGCCAGCTCAAACGGTTCAAGTCCCGCAAGCCTCATGGCGTGGGGGCGTTCGGGAATCTGGCGCGGTTTCATGCCGCGTACTTCGTCGGCGACGTGACGGATATGGTCCGGCGTCGTGCCGCAACAGCCGCCCAGGATGTTGACGATGCCGTCCTTGGCCCACTCGTGCAGCTGGTGGCCGGTCTGGTGCGGCTCCTCGTCGTACTCCCCCATGGCGTTCGGTAAGCCCGCGTTTGGATAGGCCGAGACCAGGGTGTCGGCGATCCGCGAAAGTTCAGCGATGTGCGGGCGCATTAGGTCCGCGCCTAGGGCGCAGTTGAGGCCGATGGCGAACGGCTTAGCGTGGCGCACCGAGTTCCAGAACGCCTCCACCGTCTGGCCCGATAGCGTGCGGCCCGAGCGGTCGGTGATCGTACCCGAGATCCAAATCGGCAGCGGCTCACAGCCCTCGTCTTGCAGGTCGAGGATCGCTTTGATTGCCGCCTTGCAGTTCAACGTATCGGTGATGGTCTCGATCAGGAACAGGTCGACGCCGCCGTCGTGCAGCGCCTGAACCTGTTCGCGATAGGCCGCGTAAACCTGGTCAAACGTCACTTTGCGCGCGCCGGGATCATTCACGTCCGAACTCATCGACAGCATCACCGGCAACGGCCCAATGGAGCCGGCGACGAAGCGGGGCTTATGCGGTTCCCTGGCAGTCCAACGGTCCGCGACCGCACGCGCAATCCGCGCGCCTTCGAAGTTGAGGTCGCGCACGGCGGCCTCTTGTGCGTACTCGCCTTGGCCGATGGAGGTCGCGGAGAAGGTGTTCGTCTCGCTGATATCCGCACCGGCGGCATAGTAGGCGTCATGCAGTTCGCCGACGATATCGGGTCGCGTCAGGCACAGGATGTCGTTGTTGCCCTTCATCTGGCCTGGATGGTCCTTGAACCGCTCGCC
>JAYTWT010000040.1:0-1658 GCA_043743295.1 Alphaproteobacteria bacterium
TAGCTGGCCAACAGCAGGATCAGTCCACCCACCGCGAAGGTCATCACGCGTATGGGTGCCAGCTTTACCACGACCCCCGCCAGCGGTGCGGCGACCAAACCGCCCAGCACCAGGCCAGCGACGGCCGAGGCGTGGTCCATGATGTTGCCCGCTTCGGACCAGTGCCCGGTTAGCAGCGCCGCTACAAACGTCGCCGAGATGGTGACGGTGACGAAGAATTCCGCCGTATTGGTCGTGCCGATGCTCTGGCGCGGCTCGGCGCCGGATCCCAGCATGGCGCTGGTCACTGTGGGGCCCCAGCCGCCGCCGCCGACCGCATCAAGAAACCCACCTAAGCCGCCTAGGGGGCCGCTCCAACGCACCGGGAAGGGACGCACGTTGCGCCCGCGGAACGCCCGGTAGATGATGATCCCACCCATCAGGGCCAGATAGGCGGTGATGTAGGGCTTGATCACGTTGCCGTCGATCGAGGTCAGGACGAAGGCGCCGATGGCCCCGCCGATACAGCCGCCGATCACCAGTGGCCTGAAGATTTTCCAATTCACGTTCTTGTTCACCACGTGCGAGCCCGCCGAGGCTGCGGTCGTGAATACCTCTGCCGCATGGGCGCTGGCCGAGGCCGCAGCCGGGGGTACGCCGAACGCCAGCAGGACTGTCGAAGAGATCACGCCATAGGCCATGCCCAGAGCGCCATCGACGATCTGAGCAAGAAACCCCACGAATAGGAAAATAACAAAGTCATGCATCGGCTCAGCTCCCGCTGAATGAACCTTGCCGTTTAATCCCTAGTTGATCGATGGGTTTTAAGTGGCGGCGGCGTTAGAAAACCTGCAGCCCTCTCGGCTCAGAGATCAATGCACCTTCGCCCGCCCGATCTCCAGCCCCTCGCCGCCGCCGCGCACATCGATCACCGCGCCGTCGTCCAGGTCCCCGGCCAGCAGCTTGCGGGCGATCGGGTCGATCAGCTCCTTCTGGATCACTCGCTTCAGCGGCCGCGCGCCATAGACCGGATCATAACCGCGCTCGCCCAGCCAGTTGAGAGCCCCGGCATCCAGCGCGATGGACATCTGGCGGTCTGCCAGCAGCTTCTCCACCCGCTGCAGCTGGATGCGGACAATGTCGTCCATCTCTCCGCGGCCCAGCCGCTTGAACAGGATGATCTCGTCGATCCGGTTGAGAAACTCGGGTCGGAAGTGGTGACGCACCTCGTCCATCACCAGCGGTCGGGCTTTTTCGACGTCATCGCCATCGGCCAGCGCCGCCAGATGCGAGGAGCCCAGGTTCGAGGTCATGATGATCAGCGTATTGCGGAAGTCGACGGTGCGACCCTGGCCGTCCGTTAGGCGACCGTCATCCAGTACCTGAAGCAGCACATTGAACACGTCCGGGTGAGCCTTCTCGACCTCGTCGAATAGCACCACCTGATAGGGCCTTCGCCGGACCGCCTCGGTCAGCGCGCCGCCCTCGTCGTACCCGACATAACCCGGAGGCGCGCCGATCATCCGGCTGACCGAGTGCTTCTCCATATATTCGCTCATATCGAGGCGGGTGATCGCGTGCTCGTCGGCGAACATGAACTCGGCCAGCGCCTTGGTCAGCTCGGTCTTGCCCACGCCCGTAGGACCGAGGAACAGGAACGAGCCGATAGGTTTGTTGGG
>JAYTWT010000041.1:0-2603 GCA_043743295.1 Alphaproteobacteria bacterium
TGGCCTGGATCGTGATGGCCGCTTCGGCCAAACGACGACGATGCGCGGCATCATCCGCCTGCGACGCCTCGGCGATCACCGTCGCATGATCCAGCGCCACCTTCAGCCCGGGTGCCGAGCCACCGCCCCGCTCGAACTCAAGCAGATACTTGGCCACCGTCCAGCCCTGGTTCTCCTCGCCGACCCGGCCCGATTTAGGCACGCGAACGTTGTCGAAGAACACCTGGTTGACCTCGTGCTCGCCGGCCAGGGTGATGATCGGTTTCACCGTGATCCCCGGCGTCGCCATATCCAGCAGCAGGAAGGTGATCCCCTGTTGTGGCTTGCCCTCGGTATTCGTCCGGACCAGGCAGAACATGCGGTTGGCGAACTGGGCGTGCGTTGTCCAGATCTTCGAGCCGTCCAGGACATAGTCGTCCCCATCACTGACGGCCCGCAGCTGCAACGATGCCAGATCGGAACCAGACCCAGGCTCAGAATAGCCCTGGCACCAATAGTCCTCGCCCGAGAGCAGCCGCGGCAGATAGTGGGCCTTCTGCTCGGCCGTGCCGTAGCCCATGATCACTGGCCCCACCATCCGCAGGCCCATGGGGGCAAGGCTCGGTGCCCCCGCCCGCGCGCACTCCGCCGAGAAGATCGAGCGCTGCAGCTCATTCCATCCTGGCCCGCCATGTTCCTTCGGCCAGCTGGGCGCGACCCAGCCCTTGGTGTGCAGGATGCGCTGCCACGGCAGACTGTAACGTGGCTCGCAGAACACGCTGGTCAGCCGACGCCCCGCCTCGCGCAGAGCCGGCGTCAGATTAGCGTCCAGAAACATCCGGACCTCGCCCTGGAACACTAGGTCCTCCGCGCTGAGCTCAAGATTCATCCCGTCTCCTCTGCCTGGAACCGTTGGTGCGGGCGGTCGGACTCGAACCGACACTTCGTTGCCGAAAACGGATTTTAAGTCCGTTGCGTCTACCATTCCGCCACGCCCGCATGCGGCAACCGATAAGCCGCCCCGCAGCGGATCACAACGCCTGCATTCAGGCTCAGTTCACGACAATGTCGGCATCCCCGCCATGGCCCAACCGTGCGCAAACGCGCATTATGGTGAGAACCATTCGGAGGATTCTGATGTCCCGCTCAATCTTGACTGCCGCCCTTTGCGTTTCGCTGCTGGGCGTCTCTGCTGCGCCGGCGGCCGCAAAAGGGATCGGCTCGCTGTTCTCCTGCGATGCGCAGGGCAGCGCCAACACCAAGGGCGCAGTCGTAGGTGGTCTGGTCGGTGCCCTGGCAGGCAGCCAGATCAGCAAGAAGAACCAGGCCCTGGGCGCAGCCATCGGTGCTGGCCTGGGCGCGGCGCTCGGCAACAACCTCGGCTGCCGAATGGACCGCAAGTCGCGCCAGGACGCCGAGACCGCCTTCCAACGCGCGCTGGATACCGGACAAGCCCAGACATGGTCCGACGCGCAGACCGGGGCCAATGGCCGGGTGGAAGTCCTGGGCCGCGCCAGCCCCGCAACGCCCGTCTCGTCATCTGGCCGTTGGCGGTTCGCGGACGGCGTCACGCCTGCGCAGCGGGTGTCCAACGTCGGTGGCACATATTCCGCGATCAGCCGGGCCAATGTTCGGTCAGCCCCGAGCGCCAAGGCCGCCGTCATTGACCGGCTACAGGCGGGCGAACAGTTCTCGGTCTCAGGCGCTGCTGCGGGTGGCTGGTTGGCGATTGTCGAAAGCGGCATCGTTCAGGGGTATGTGGCCCAGTCGGTGACTCAGCCCCTTGGCACGAGCACGCAGGGCGATTGTCGCCGGGTTGAACAGACCGTCACCGAACCCGGCCAGTCGGCAACGCGCGAGCAGTTCAACGCCTGCCGCAGCCCTTCCGGCGAATGGAATATGACCTCGATCTGATCGAAACTGCGCCACGCCCCGTAGAGGGGCGTGGCGTGCACCTTCAGGAAAGCCTTGATCTTGCAGATAGCTTCCGTGATCTGAAGGCTTGAGCAACGACGCAGGACTGCCCGTGACCGTCGCAACCTACCGGCCCTATGCGGTTCTAGCTGCCTTGGCGTTCGCCACGCCAGTTTTGGCGCAGCCCGCAGACATGGCCGGCATGGACACCAATAAGGACGGTCGGACCTCACGGGCCGAGTATCGGGTGGGCTTGGTCACCGAGACGATGAAGTACGACAAGAACCGCGACGGACGGGTCACACTCAGTGAGCTTCCGGGTGTCCTGCGCCTGCCCGGTATCAAGGGCGCCGTGCAGAAGGTATTCACCTCGAACGACACCTCGGGCGACGGCGCGTTGTCGCCGGACGAATTGACCGCCCGCGCGGAAGTGCGGTTCAGCGAACTCGACAAGAACAAGGACGGCTATCTGGACGCCGCCGAAATGAAGGCCGGAAAGCGCGGCGGCGGGCGGTAGTGCCGCTCAGACGAACTTCGGCTTGCGCTTCTCGCGGTGCGAGGCGAGGCCTTCGGCGGCTTCCGGTCCGGTGAAGCCTAGAAATTCCATCGCCAGCGAGGCCTCGAAGGCAGGTCCTGCCGTCCGCAACCAATGATTCAGGGCGTGCTTGGTCCAGGCGATCGCGCGCGGTGCCCCATTGGCCAGCTTAACC
>JAYTWT010000042.1:0-4713 GCA_043743295.1 Alphaproteobacteria bacterium
GTCGTGGCAATCCCGGCCGCGTTGTCGAGCGCGCCATTGTTGATCTCGTCACCCTTGATCGGCGGCGTGATACCGATGTGGTCCAGGTGGGCGGACAACACGATGACTTCGGATTTCAACATAGGGTCTGATCCCTCGATCATGCCCGCCACATTGGCGCTCCTGACCACCTTGCTCTCGGTGTTCAGCGTGACGTCCAACGTCGTCGCGAGCGCGAAGCGCGGCGGATCACCCTTGGGCTTGTCTGCAGCTTCAATGACCTTGGCATAGGTCGTCTTGGCCCCGGCGAACAGCTTCTCAGCACCCGCGACGCTGATCGAACCTAGCGAGGGCGTATTGATCGCCACGTCGAACGGCGCGCCGTCGGGTGCATTCCAGGTCATCGCCCAGCTCTGCCAGAAGCGCTTGCCTTCAGCGAATGGGCGGCGCTGCTCGTCGGTGGGCGTCGAGACCGTGACATAGCCGACGGCACCGCGCGCCGCAGCTTGAGCCCGCTTGGTGCGGCCGTTGGCGTAGTAGGCCCGCTCTTCGGTCTGGAAGCCGGACGGCGCACCGCTCAGCACCACAACGATCTTGCCGCGAACATCCAGGCCCTTGTAATCGTCACGTCCCCGCTCGGGGGCCACGAGGCCGTAGCCAGCGAAGACTAAAGGCGCGACCACGTGCCGCTGAACGGGTCCAACCGGACGACTGACCAGGACGTCCTCGCCAAACGCCAGAGGCGTCTCGGCCCCGCCCTTGGCGCGCACCACATAGCGGCCTTGATCCATGGAGCGGGTCGCCAGCAGAGGGACAGGCTGGAAGTAACTGCCTTCGCCACCCGCCGGCTTCAGACCCAGCTGCGCGAACTGCGAGGCTACATAGTTGGCGGCGATGTCGTAGCCGGGCGAGCCGGTATCGCGACCCAACAGCAAGTCGCTGGCCAGGAAGGTGACGTGAGCCCGAATATTGTCCGCCGAGCGAACGTCTACAACCGGCGTCTGGCTCTGAGCGGTTGACGTCAGGGCCAGGGCGGCTAGCGAGAGAGCGGCGATCTGGTACAGGCGCATGAAGAATCCTTCAGTTGCCGGTTCTCTAGACCAACCCTTTGCTCCCAAGCCAGCCTGCTTGATCAGCTGTCCAGGAAACTACGTAATTTGCGCGAGCGGCTGGGATGCTTCAGTTTCCGCAGCGCCTTGGCCTCGATCTGGCGGATGCGCTCGCGGGTGACGCTGAACTGCTGGCCGACTTCTTCCAGGGTGTGGTCGGTGTTCATACCGATGCCGAAGCGCATGCGCAGCACGCGCTCCTCGCGCGGGGTCAGGCTAGCCAGCACACGGGTGGTGGTCTCGCGCAGATTGCTCTGGATCGCCGCATCAATAGGCAAGATCGCGTTCTTGTCTTCGATGAAGTCGCCGAGATGGCTGTCTTCCTCGTCGCCGATGGGCGTTTCGAGGCTGATCGGCTCTTTGGCGATCTTCAGGACCTTGCGCACCTTTTCCAGCGGCATGGCCAGCTTCTCGGCCAACTCCTCCGGGGTCGGCTCACGGCCGATCTCGTGCAGCATCTGCCGACTTGTGCGGACGATCTTGTTGATCGTCTCGATCATGTGCACCGGGATGCGGATCGTACGGGCCTGATCGGCGATGGAGCGGGTGATCGCTTGGCGGATCCACCAGGTGGCATAGGTGGAGAACTTGTATCCGCGGCGGTATTCAAACTTATCCACCGCCTTCATCAGGCCGATATTGCCCTCCTGGATCAGGTCCAGGAACTGCAGGCCGCGGTTGGTATATTTCTTGGCGATGGAGATCACCAGGCGAAGGTTGGCCTCGACCATTTCCTTCTTGGCCTGACGGGCCTCGCGCTCGCCCTTCTGCACAGTCTGAACAATGCGGCGGTAATCGTCGATCGGCACGCCGGTTTCGGTGGCCAGGGCCGCGATCTCCGAACGGATGTCACCGATCTGTCCCGCGTCATTGTCGGCGAACTTCGTCCAGCGCACGCCAAGCTGCTTGACCTGGGCGCTCCAGTCCGGCGCCATCTCCTGGCCGAAATAGGCTTTCAGGAACTCGCCGCGGCTGATGCCGTAGCTGTCGGCCAGACGCAACAGACGACCTTCCAGCACCATCAGACGCTTGTTGATCGCATAGAGTTGCTCGACCAAGGCTTCGATGCGATTATTATTTAATTTCAACGTCTTGAGGTGCAAGACGATGGCACCGGCCGCAGTGTGATAGGCCTTGCGATCCTTGTCGCCCAAGTCCTGGCCCATCAGTCGCGCACCGACCAGCTTCTCCTGAAGCTGGCGGAAATTCTCGAACTCGGCTGCGATGGCGTCCAGGGTGACCATGACCCCTTCGCGAAGTTCGGCTTCCATGGCGCTGATAGTCGGGCCGGCACCGTCATCAAAGTCGTCGTCGTCGTCACTCTCGGCCTTGGCGATGACCTCGCCGTCTTCATTGAGCTCGGGAGCCTCTTCAACGACCTCTACCGGCGGCGGCGCATTGGCAATCAGTTCCGCCGCCGCCGCTGCGCTGACGCCGCCATAGGTCTGCTCCAGATCAATGACCTCACGCAGCAGGATGCGGCCGCCCTCCAGCTCCTCGCGCCAGACCATGATGGCTTCGAAGGTCAGGGCGCTCTCGCAGAGGCCTCGGATCATGGTGTCGCGACCGGCTTCGATGCGCTTGGCGATCGCGATTTCGCCCTCGCGCGACAGAAGCTCCACCGAGCCCATTTCGCGCAGGTACATCCGGACCGGGTCGTCCGTGCGATCGTAGGCGGATTCCTTGGTGGTCTCGACGACCGCGGACTCTTCGCGGACGACGACCTCGCTGGCCTCAGCGTCGTCCTCTGACTCCACAACGTTGACGCCCATTTCGGACAGCATCGCCAGGGTGTCTTCGATTTGCTCAGAGGTCACTTCCTCCGACGGCAGCACCTTGTTCAGCTCGTCCATGGTGACGTAGCCGCGGGTCTTGGCCGCCTTGATGAATTTCTTGACCGCGGCATCTGTCAGGTCCAGCAGCGGTCCGTCATTGGCGCTGGTGGTCTCGGCTGCAGTCTGGGTTGTGGTGCTGGCGTTGCCTTCGGCCATTCGGGTCATCCATTTCTTCCAGGTCGGCGCCCCAAGCCCAGGGACGACGAAGGTGGGGTCCTTGTGGGTCAAAACGCCGCGTTGCCGCGCTTCTCAACCCTCAGAACAGCTTTTTACAATCGCGCTCCATAAGGTACGCCCAACCGCCCATCACGGACGTCTCCTGCCACGCGCCCAAACTCGGACGCGCGCCGAAGGGTTGGCCCCCTTAAGACTTCCGCACAACGAGGGAGACATCTTCATCCACGTAGGGGGCGCGTCCGGTTTTCGCGACGGCCCAGTGATGTCTGTCAATTGCACGCTAAATCCGCACGACGCAGATGGCGAGTGTTGCGGGCAGAGTCAAGGTTTGGGTAGTGCGATACGGTGGTGCCACCCCCTCAATGCGAAGTTGCGGCCTCGGTCTCCTCCCCGTTTGCCCAGTCGGTGTTGAGCAGCCGCCGCATCTGGTCGCGCTCGCCCTTGAGGCTGATGAGGGTCGCGGCGTCCTGGTCGCGGGCGAGGTCATGGGCGGCGCCTTCGACCGCGCGCTCCAAGGATTCCAGCTGCATCAATAGGTCGAAGGCTTGCCGCCAAAGGTCGCGGGCACGTTCGCCAGTAGCTTCCAGGAACGGCGCGCTGGCACCGGCTCTACGGGCGTCCTGATCCAAGCGGGCGAGATCGTCGGCGCTGAAGCCTCGCGATTGCAAGCGGCGGACGGCGGCGTCCATTTCAAGGCTGTCGGCCTCATAGCGCAGAGCCACCAGTTCGCGCGCCAGATCGTCCAGCTTTTCATCGCCAAAGCCGTGGGCACCCACCCGCTCAATGGACGTGTCGATGACGCCGGGGTCGCGTACGGCAGCTAGGGCCAGGGCGGCGGCCAGCGCTCTTGGAGCACGGCGTAGGCGCGCGGTCGCGTCCTTGATTTCCGGCGACGCGCTCTGGCGGGCGGCTGTGGCCTTGCGTTGGCCGTCCCAGCGGGTCCGGGACATTTCCCGCGCCGCCGCGCCAACGGTGTAGACCGGCTGGCGGGTAGGCCACAGAGCCTCAAAACGTGCGAGCAGGTCCTCTTTATAGGCGGCAGCTAGGTCCGCATCGGCGATGCTGGCGGCCACCTTGCGTAGTTTGACCTTCAACGCGGTCTTGCGCTCGGGCGTGTCCAAGGGCTCGGCATCGCGGTGCAGGTTGAACAACGCCTCGGCGAAAGGCGTGGTGGTGGCGAGTTGGGTTTTCAGCGCCAACGCCCCATGCTCGCGCAGCACTTCGTCAGGGTCTTTGCCGCCTTCGATGAGAACGAATTTGAAGCTCTTGCCGGGCTTCAGGAGCGGCAGCGCGCGCTCCAGCACGCGGTTGGCGGCCTGACGTCCGGCCCGATCGCCATCGAAGCAGAGGGTGGGCTCGGGGTGATGGCGCCACAGCACCTCCATCTGATCTTCGCCCAACGCCGTGCCCATGGCCGCCACGCCCGCAACGCCCGCCCGCTGGCAGGCGATGACGTCCATGTAGCCCTCGACCACCACCAGCGGTGCATCCTCGCCTGTCGCAGCGGCCGCCAGGATCTTGCGGGCCTCCGAGAGGCCATACAGCTGATGGCCCTTGTGGAAAACGACGGTTTCCGGCCCGTTCAGGTATTTGGCGCGGGCCTGGGGGTCCAT
>JAYTWT010000043.1:0-9108 GCA_043743295.1 Alphaproteobacteria bacterium
TGATGCAGACCGCCGACCACAAGGAAGGCGTCGCCAGTTTCCTAGAAAAGCGCGAGCCCACGTTCCATGGGCGGTAACTGCCGGGATCTCCATTCTGAAAGCCCTCTCCCACTTGCGGGGAGAGGGTTGGGAGTGGGGGTGTCAGCTCTGAGCTTCAAGGTTCACACCCCCACCCCCGGCCCCTCCCCGCAGGGGGGAGGGGGGCAAAGGACACCAACGCCATGACCTCACGCTCTGTCGCCGGATCCACCGTCTTGATCACCGGAGCCGCCTCCGGCATGGGTCGCGCCACCGCAGAGGTGTTCGCGGCTGAAGGCGCGCACGTCGCCTGCACCGATATCTCCGCCGAGAGCGTGCGCGAGGTCGCCGACGACTTAGTTCATCGCGGCTTCAGCGCCGAAGCCTGGACCCTGGATGTTTCCGACCCCGAGGCGATCACCCGCGTAACCGCCGCCATCGCCGCACGGTTTGGCGGGATAGACATCCTGGTGAACAACGCCGGCATCGGCGCGTTTTCACCCATCGATTCCGACCATTATGAAGCCGTTTGGGCCCGCGCATTCTCCATCCTGGTGACCGCCCAGCAACGGATGATCCGTGCCGCCCTGCCCTATCTGCGCAGATCTGCCGCGCCTCGGATCGTCAACATCGCCTCGACCGAGGCCCTGGGCGCCACCAGCCGCGACAGCCCCTATGCCGCCGCCAAGACCGCCGTCACCGGTCTGACCCGCGCCCTGGCGGTCGAACTCGGCCCCGAGGGAATTACCGTCAACTGCATCTGCCCCGGCCCGATCCTGACCGCCATGACCGAGGCGATCCCCGAGAAGGACAAGGAAACCTATGCCCGGCGCAGAACCGCGCTTCGCCGATATGGACGACCTGAAGAGGTCGCCCACATGACGCTTAGCCTCTGCCTGCCGGCGGCCTCTTTCATCACCGGAACTACAATCCCGGTTGACGGCGGCCTGATGGCCCGAAACGCTTGAGGTTATGTTCGCTCGCGCGGCCCTCACCCTCTGTTTGTTGATCAGCGCTACCGCTTCAGCGCAGACCTACAAACCTCTCCGCAACGCTGACGGCCCGCCTGACCTACAGGGCTTGTGGGACAACGACACGATGACCCGCTTCCAGCGGCCAAGGCAGGCCAAAAGCCTTGTCGCCACGCCCGCTGAGATCATTGCCCTCGAGACTCGGGATTTCGACCGCTACGCCAAGGTCATCGCGTCCGTTAGCCCCGATGAGCCGGCACCGACTGACGGCAAGGTCACCGATGACGACCGTTTCGAGCCGCCGCATGGCCTGATGCGTATACGGGGTGAGGCGCGTACCTCGCAGATCACAGCGCCCGCCGATGGCCGCCTCCCGTACACCCCGGCCGCACGCGCCGCCGCCGAGCAGGCCCTCAAGGACGAGGATATCTTCGACGACCCCGAGGGCCGCCCCTTCGACGAGCGCTGCTTGCTGGGCGGCGGCGGGGGTGTTGCGGCGCCGATCATCAACCGTGACCTCGTGCAGATCGTCCAGACCCCCGACGCCATCGCCTTGCATGGCGAGCAGAACCACGAGGTTCGTATCGTGCGCCTTGATCCAGAGCGTCGCCACATCCACCCGGCCATCCGTCCTTGGATGGGCGACCCGGTCGGCTGGTGGGAGGGCCAAACTCTGGTGATCGAGACCACCAACCTCAATCCTACCGACGCTTGGCGCTGGAGCGGCGGCGAATGGATCGCCCTTTCGACTGCGGCGCGGATCACCGAGCGCTTCACGCGCACCGCCCCTGATGAACTCATCTACAGCTACGTGGTCGACGACCCGATCCACTACGTTACGCCGTGGCGCGGTGAAGTGCAGTTCCGCGCCAGCAGCGCCCGCGTCTTTGAATACGCCTGTCACGAGGGCAACTACGCCCTGACCGGCATCCTGGCTGGCGGTCGCCAGAAGGACCGCGAGGCGGCGCTGGCGAAGGCTGCAAAGTAAGCTACCACCCCTCTAATTCGCCTTTCGCGCGAGTTCGCATGCACTCGCACCAATTCACCCGCCGTCGCGTCTAGCAGGCTTGGTCAACCCAGCGATATTGGTCTGCAGGTCTTGGCGGCCCCGCGTTCGCCTGACCACACCAGCGTCATCAGGAGAAGCGTTATGCCCAACAGAACTTTCAAGGCCGCGCTTATGGCCCTCGCGCTTATCGGGCCGACAACCGCGATGGCAGCACCGACCGTGATCGACTTCGAAGAGCCCGGTGCCCTTGGCCTTCCGTCCTACGTCAAGTTCGGCGTCACCTTCACCTCGGGCGACCCGAGTTCCGTCAACCTGCTGACCGGTGCAAACAACTCCGGCAACTTAATTGGCCGGTACGATGAGACCGGCGTCCAGCCCGGCTTTGGGAGCTTCGATTGGGTTCACGCCGCCTTCGACAGCGTCGTCGGATTCGTCAGCGTCGACCTCGGTGACTATCCCAGCACCTTCGACGGCGAGGGCGACAGCGAAACGCTGTTCCTCAATGCGTTCGACGTCAACAACCTGTTCATCGGTGGGATGGCGATCGATATCGGAGAGTACGAACAGAACTACCGCACCCTTTCGGTGAGCGGCCCGGGGATCAAGTCGGTAGCCTTCGGTGCCTACGCTGGTTTTGGCGGCTCCAGCGTTTATGCCGACAACTTCACCTTCGATGCGGCGGTGCCCGAGCCTTCGACCTGGGCTCTGATGATCTTGGGTTTCGGGAGTGCGGGCTTGATGATCCGGCGGCGGCGGACCTTAGCTCAAGTTTAGTCCTTGCCGAACGGCCATGTCGGCAGGCGCGGGAAACGCCAGCCCTTCTTCGCCTTCTCCGGGTCCGCAGCAGGTGGCTTTGCGAAGGGCGGCGAGACCGCGACAATCGTATCGTCCGCGGGTGTAATCGCCGTCTGAAGCCCTAAGTCCCGATCACACCGCTCATCGCGCTTGGGCAGTTCGAAGACGGTCATCGTTAGCACAGGCAGTCGCCCCGGCTTTGCGGTATTCACAGCGACGTTCAGCGCACGTCGCGCCGACAGGTTGCAGAACATCTCGCGCGAGGCCTCTTCAGCCGGCGCCCAGCGCGAGCGAGCGAGCGTGAAGAGGTCTGGCCGCAGCTTTATTGCAGCCAGCACGGCTTCGCGTATCACCACAGGCTCGCCGCCGGTAACGCGCACCGTGCAACTGATCGGACTAACGCCCCGGCGAACTACCACATCGTCACCGTCAATATCGCCCACCGGAGCACCGTCGATAACCGCCGATAGGCAGGCCGCTGCTGCGGAACGCGCCTCTTGCTGAGGCTCGGCCATGGCCACCATCGGCACGGCGGCGAACGAAAGGGCGATAAGCAGGCTACGCATAGCCAGCATTTCGCTCAGCATCGCGTCAAGGATGTGGCGCGGCCTTCAATCATGGCGGCGGCGTTCTCGGCACATAGGTCTTGTGGCAGCCGTTGCAGGCATCATAGAGCCGCCCGCCGACTTCGAACGCCTTCTCCGCATCTTTGGCTTTGACGGCGGCCTCCCCTTCCAGGCTGAGGCTGATCATCAGCTCGGCGAAGGTCGACCAAGCACCCTCCCGCGCGAGTCCTTGGCTCTGCAATAACCGGCCCTTGGCTTGCATCGTCTCCGCGCCTTTGAGCGCGGCCGCCCAGCGGGCATCGGCAGCCGCCGGACCCTCGTTCTCCGGCGGATCGTTGCCGGCGGCCCAGAACGCCACGGCGGCGGGGTTTACATCCAATGCCATGATCATCTTGGCGGCTAGGTCCTCTGCCGCTGCGCCGCCCGCCGTGAAGGCGAACATCAACGAAAACAACAAACGGAAACGCATGGTCAGGCCTTCCGTATGCGTTGAATCAGCTCGATGGTTCGGCGTACCCGTGCCTCGATCCCGGCATAGTCTCGCGCCGCCAGCATCGCCTTGGGGATCAGGCCCGAGCCCATACCACAGGCAACAATCCCAGCCTCGAACCAGGCCGTTAACGAGGCTTCGTCCGGTTCCACACCGCCGGTGGGCATGATCTTGGTCCAGGGCATCGGCCCCAGTACCGCCCTCACAAACTCTGGCCCGCCAACCGACGCCCCTGGGAACAGCTTGACGATCTCACAGCCCCACTCCTGCGCTTGGCTGATCTCACCGACCGTGCCGCAGCCGGGGCTGTAGGGGATCATGCGGCGATTGCAGAGGCGCGCCACCTCGGCATTGCCCATCGGCCCAACCACAAACCGTGCCCCTGCTGCCAGAAACAGCCCTGCCGTCGGCGCATCCACTATCGAGCCCACGCCAAGAACGACACTGGGATCGGCCTTAGCGAAATGCCGCGACACCTCAAGGAACACGTCCGCGGCGAAGTCGCCCCGATTGGTGAACTCGATACACTTGGCACCGCCGTCGGCGCAGGCCTGGATTACCCTGATCGACAGCTCCACGTCGGCGTTGAAGAACACCGGGATCACGCCTTGATCGATCATCGCGTTCAGCGTTTGTAACCGGTCCAGCGCCATCAACGAAACCCTGTTCCTAACCGGCCCGCCGTCGGACCTTTCGGCAAAGCTATACCGTGCGTCGCAAGCCGGCGCGAGCGTGTCAGACGATGGGCGTTGTCACCGTCGGTAGCGGCTCCAGAGGTACAGCGACAGGCGGCGGCGGACCCGGTGGAATGGGCTGAGCCGCTGTGCGCTTCAACGCGATACGCATGAATGAATTCCACATCTCGGCCGGCAGGGTTCCTCCGCTGACGCGGCCCATAGACTTGGCGTCGTCGCGGCCCAACCAAACACAGCTGGCGAGCCCGCCGGTGTATCCACAGAACCAAGCGTCCTTGTAATCTGAGGTCGTGCCCGTCTTGCCCGCGAGATCATAGCCTGGGAGGCTCGCACGGGTCCCGGTTCCCGACATCATGACCGTGCGCATCATACGGTTGAGGTCACTCAGCGCCGGGTTTGCGATCACCGGGGCCGCACGGGTTGGAGCCCGCTGGTAGATCACCTGCGCGCCCGAGCGGATCCGCTCGATCCCATAGGCCGCGACCCGGTTTCCGCCATTCGAAAACGCCGCATAGGCCTGGGTCATCTCCAGCGGCGAGACCAAGGTCGTACCCAGGGCCATAGCCGGATCGAGGTTGACCGTTGAGACGATGCCCAAACGCTTCGCTGTCGCGGCGACGTTAGGCCGCCCAACCTCGTCAGCGAGGCGCGCGGCGACCGTATTCACCGACCTCGCCAGCGCGGTCTCCAGCGTGATCTCCCCAAGGTACCCGGGCTCATAGTTCTGCGGGCTCCAGGTCCCGATGGTCACGGGTTCGTCGGTGACCAGGGTATCCGGCGTCCGCCCCGCCTCCAGGGCAGTCAGATAAACGAAGGGCTTCCACGCCGATCCGGCCTGGCGCTTGGCACTGACGGCGCGGTTGTACGGCGCACTCGCGTAGTCAGTGCCCCCCACCAGCGCCCGGACCCGCCCCTGACCATCGATGGCGACCAGGGCCGCCTGTTGCGACGTGACGTCCTTGAAGCGGCTGACCGCCGCACGTGCCGCACTCCCGGCTGCGGCCTCCATAGGCTGGTCCAAAGTGGTCTCGACGGTCATGTCGCGGGTCAGCTTGGGGACCATTTGGCGCACTTGGCCGTCTACCCAGTCGACGAAATACTGTGACGGCCCGGTCGCCGCCGTGGCCCAAATTCTAGGCTTTGTCGCTGCGGCCTTGGTACGTTGAGCTGGCGAGATTGCCCCGACCTCGACCATGGCACTCAGCACCAAGGCTGAGCGTTCCAGACACTTCTCCGGCTGTTCGACAGGGTTGTAGCCGGTGGGCGACTTCAGCACCCCAGCCAGTATCGCAGCTTCCTTGATCGTCAGCTTGGCGGCGGGCTTGTTGAAGAACCGCTGCGACGCGGCTTCCAGACCGTAGGCGCCAGACCCGAAATAGACCCGGCTCAGATATAGCCCCAGGATCTGCGACTTGGTGTAACTCTGCTCAATTTGCAGCGCATAGGCCAATTCGGTCGCCTTGCGTTCCAATGTGTGCTCTTGGCTAAGAAACAGGTTGCGCGCCAACTGTTGGGTGATCGTCGAGGCTCCCTGGCTGGCCCGCCCGGTCTCCAGCCCCGTGACGACCGCGCGCGCAATCCCACGCGGATCAAAGCCGCCGTGCTCATAGAATCGGCGGTCCTCGATAGCCACGAAGGCCGCCGGTACATAGGCTGGCAACTTGGCGATTTCGACAGGTGGGGCGAACCGGCCACCACGCATACCGATCAAGGCCCCGCTTCGGTCCACATAGGTGATCTGAGGCTCGCGGCGGATCGGCGGTAGGCGCGGGATTTCCAGACCTTGAGCAGTCATCTGCAGGGCGGCAGCAAGGGCGAGCAAGCTTGTCTCCGGAGACGCCGCTCCCTCAAGCGTGTCCCAAGCCGCCTATGTGTCCCGTGCCCAGCCCCTCGCCAAGATAATTCGCGGTAATCTTGTCCATCAACCCAGTTGAAATCAGGGACAGCTTGCCGCACCCCGATCCGAGCGTCACTTTGATCCCTGGATTCGCACCGACAAAGGAGATCGCGCGTGGCCGAAGCGATCCGCCGACGGCGGCGAGTGAAAATTGTCGCAACCATCGGCCCGGCCTCGTCTACAGCCGAGCGGCTGGAGGAACTGTTCCGAACGGGTGCCGACGTGTTCCGCGTCAACTTCAGTCACGGAACTCAGGATGGCCATGCCGAGGTGATCGACCGGATCCGGTGGGTTGAAAAAAAGGTAGGTCGCCCGATCGGTATCCTGGCCGACCTGCAAGGTCCCAAGCTGCGCGTCGGTCGGTTCGCGTCCGGCCATGTGATCCTGCAGTGGGGGCGCACCCTGCGCCTCGATCTGAAGGCCACCCCTGGCGATGGCCAGCGGGTGCAGTTGCCTCACCCCGAGATCATGGCTGCGGCCGGTCCAGGGTCTGTCCTACTGGTCGATGATGGCCGAATTCGACTCGAGGTGACCCGTCAGACGGCGGAGTACCTCGATACCCGAGTGATCGTCGGCGGCCGGCTGTCGGACAACAAGGGCGTCAACCTTCCTGGGATCACCCTGCCGATCCCGGCGCTGACCACCAAGGATCGTGCCGACCTGAGCTTCGCCCTCGATCACGGGGCCGACTACATCGGCCTATCGTTCGTTCAGCGGCCAGAGGACGTGAGCGAAGCGCGCGACATCATTGGCGACCGCGCCTTCATCATGTCCAAGATCGAGAAGCCAGGCGCCCTCCAATCTATCGAGGAGGTGATGCGCCTCTCCGACGCGATCATGGTCGCGCGCGGCGATCTGGGCGTCGAGATGCCGGCTGAAGACGTGCCTCTGATCCAAAAGCGCCTGATCCGTGCGGCCCATCGCTTTGGCCGCCCGGTCGTCGTGGCCACTCAGATGATGGAGAGCATGATCGAGGCCCCAACGCCCACGCGCGCTGAAGCCTCCGACGTCGCCACGGCAGTATTCGACGGTGCAGATGCTGTAATGCTTTCCGCTGAGAGTGCCACCGGCAAGTATCCGGTCGAAACGGTACGCATGATGGACCGCATCATCGCCCGCACCGAGGACGACGACGAACTGCGCTCCGCACGTGCTGTCCTTCGACCGAAGCCCGAAAAATCGGCCGCGGACGCCATCTGCGCCGCCGCACGTCAAGTAGCGGAAACAATTGACGCTAGAGTGATCGCGGCCTTCTCGCTCTCTGGCCAGACGGTTCTGCGGATTTCAAGAGAACGTCCCGACACGCCGATCTTAGGTCTGACACCCAGTCTGCAGACGGCCAGGCGTATGGCACTGGTCTGGGGCGTTCACGGCCAGACCTGTGAGGCAACCCACACCATGACCGAAACTGTCGCTTTGGCAGCAACCCTTGCGGCCAAGGCCGGGTTCGCCAAGCGTCGTGAAGAGATCGTCGTGATCGCCGGCGTACCTTTCGGGCGTACAGGCGGGACCAATTCGCTGAGGGTTGCGCAGGTTACCTAAGAACTGGCGTTGCAGTAGCAAACACCAGCCATACTGCGACCGCTAGAAGTCCGACGGCCATCATCTTATTCAACAATCCGGTGCCCAGCCTTGCCAAAGCCGGTTTTGCTCTAGTGCCACCCACGACAATGGCGGTGTGGACGCACAGACTGACCGCGATATGCAGCCCGCCCAACACCGCACTCTGCGCCACCAGGTTCCCAGCTCGTCGATCCACGAAGGCAGGCAATATAGCAAGATAGAATATAGCAGCCTTCGGATTCAGAATATTTGTAAGCACTCCCCGTTGGAAATACTTCAAATTCGATAGCTCATCGACCTCCACAGTGAGCAGCGCCACGCGCCATGCGCTCCAGGCCAGCCAGACGATGTAGCCGATCCCGGCCCATCGCAACCCGATGAGAAGTACGGGCCAGCGCACGACCAATTCCGCGAGACCCAGCAACGTTGCAACCAGGCAAACCGCCAGTCCAAGAGTTACTCCAGCCACGCTGAACAACCCCGCACGTAAGCCGTACCGACCTGACACGAGCATCAGATAGCCCATGTTTGGCCCTGGCGTCAGTTCCGTCAGCGCGATAGCCGCTAAAAACGGAAGGAGTGGATCGGGCAGGATCATCGAGATCACTTTAGCGACCCAGCCGGCACATACAAAAACAACCCCACATCGCTGCGGGGCTGTTTGTAATCTTGGGTGCGGGGACAGGATTTGAACCTGTGACCTTCAGGTTATGAGCCTGACGAGCTACCGGGCTGCTCCACCCCGCGGCAAAGCTGTGGAATGACATCGTGAATTGAAGGGTTCTGGATCTTGATCTGCTTGGTAGACCTGGCGGCGACCTACTCTCCCGCGCCTTAAGACGAAGTACCATTGGCCCAGAGGAGCTTAACGACCGAGTTCGGGATGGGATCGGGTGGGGACTCCTCGGCAAAACCACCAGGTCAACAAAGAAGATCAAGATTGAGAAGACATCATCATCTGACACGCAAAAGCGTTCATGAGTTTTACTAAGAACGATCAAGCCGATCGAGCGATTAGTACCAGTAAGCTCCATGCCTCGCGGCACTTCCACACCTGGCCTATCAACGTGGTAGTCTACCACGGCTCTCAGCGAAGCCTTGTTT
>JAYTWT010000044.1:0-10185 GCA_043743295.1 Alphaproteobacteria bacterium
CTGCGAATTTCGGCAATTCACTCGATTTGCGCATATGATATTTGGCGTCGCACAGGAGCACTCCAGCATGAGTACAGCGAGCGACGCGCGGTTCTGAGACCGGATTTCGCGGAAATATACCAAGACCGCCATTGCCGATCCGGGCCGCTTTCTCCGTCTGGTCAGTCGCGGTTTGTGTCGCCGATGATTAACGTCCGGTCCGGTAAATTTTAGAGACAACAAGAGTGAACACTATGAGTGCAAAAATTATACAGAAAACTGCACTAGAAGACGTAGGGGTGAGTTTGAAACTCAAACTCGCTTCATTGTGGGCAAGTTTCATGTTTCTCTACATTTATGTAGACTACTTCCATTTATATATGCCGGGTGCACTAGGAGATATTATAGAAGGTAGAGTATTTTTATTTGAAATTACTCAATCCTTTCTAGTGGCAGGACTCGTGTCTGTGACGATTCCGGCGCTCATGATTTTCCTTTCTATCGCTTTGCCAGCTCAAGTAAATAGATGGGCTAACATGGTCTTGGCCACGATATACATTCCTTATACACTGTTCAATTTATCAGGTGAGGCTTGGATTCATATGATTATCGGCGCCATTGTTGAAGTAGCTATTCTATCAATAGTCATTTGTTATTCATGGAATTGGCCTCGTTCTAAAATATAGTAGAAATTACGAACAACTATTTTTGACCACAGTAAATTACCAAATCAAGGGCATACAGATGATTTCTCGTATTATCGCAACTCTAGCCGCATCGACAATAATGGTCACGATACCTTTTAACGTCGCGCATTCGGCTGAATGGACGGTTGGACTTGGCGCAGGGACCGCTCCCGACCACGTCGGATCAGACGATTACATATTTGCGCCAATTCCATCATTCAGTTTCTCGAATGACAGGATCAATTTCAAGAGTAACGGGTTTGGGGCAGAGTCGAATATATACTCAGTAGGTCCGCTATCAATGGGCGCTATATTCAGATTCGACCCGGGCCGAGGGGATTTGTTCAAAGTTCGAGACAAGGTTGTGCGACGTCTGCATCGGATTGATGCCGCCGCAGAAGCCGGTGGGTTCGTGGAGGCGACGTTGCCGTTGTCCAGCAACGGCTCTGATGCACCGACAATGGTCACGGCTCGCGTATCAGCCGTGCAGGGCTTCTCTGGCGGACATGACGGCGCCCTGATCGAGGGCTCGATGGGTGTCATTATCCCTGCTGATGCGTGGACGCTTGGCGGGTCCGTGACGACGAGCTTCATCGACCGCGCCTACGCCAACGCCTACTACGGGGTAACGGGCCCCGATGCCGTCGCCTCTCGACTTAAGCGCTTCACGGCCGGGTCAGGCTTCCGTGATGTCGGCGTCGGCGTCTTTGCGAACCGCCCCGTGTCAGACCGGCTTTCGGTGGGTGGAGTGGCAAGCTATACGTGTATCGTCGGCGAAGCGGCCCGTAGTCCCGTCGTCGGGGTGCGCGGAAGCCGGGATCAGTTCTTTGTCGGACTGACGCTTACTTACCGAGGTGGAAAGGCGCATCGTTGATCGCCGCCAGCCTCCACGCCAGACTTTTAGACCGTATCACCTCGTCCGCTGGGCTATCGGCGTCCAGCGCCGTGGCGCTGGGCCTATTGCCCTACGCGATGGCGTTTGCCTTGCTCGGCGGTTGCGATATCGACACCGATCCCGGTGGGCCCATAGCCTCACTCTTGGGGCCGTATCTGCCCGTTGTTTGGGCCGTGTGGTTCGCCGGTATTGGTGCCGCTTTCGCGTTGATCTGGCGTCGGGATGAAGGGTTCAGTACCGAGGTGAACCTGCTTATCGCCCTTTTCTGTCTTTGCGCCCTCTATCCGCTTTACACGCTTGGATTCCGATCTCGTGCCATCGGTCTGATCGGAAACATGATCGGCGGCGTTCTCGATGCTTTCATCGTTGTCCGCCTCAGTCGCATCGATCGGATCGCGGCGCTGTGTGTTGCCCCGATCGTTCCCTGGCTTGTCCTCGCCTCGGTGTGGCTGATTTTCGACATACGAGGGGTCCCGTTTTAGAGGTGTGCCGTGGAAATCCAGGGGCAGCTGCGAGCCTCCCCCGTCCAACACGTCCGCTTCTGACGCCTGGGCCTGCCATACCGCCGCCTATGATCGATCCCCTCCTGCCGTGGCCGGCGCGCAAAGGCTTGCTGAAGGTTGAGTTGGAGGCGCGGGTGTTGGCGGGGGAGACGGTGGCGGCGGTGGCTCGCGAGGCGGGGCGGGTTAGCCGGCGTACCTATTGGCGCTGGGCGCGGGAGGATCCTGAGTTTGCCGAACGGCTGGCGCAGGCGCGGGCGCGGGCGGCGTTTCGGCGGCGATGCGCGTTCGATGACGCGGTGGGGCGGGCGTTGCTGGCGCGGATGGCGGCGGGCGAGGGTCTGTCGTCCATCCTGCGCGATCCGGCGATGCCCAGCGCGGCAACGGTGAAATACTGGCGGGCCACCCAGGGCGAGTTCGCCGCCGAGGTCGGCCGGTTGATTGAGGTGAAGCTGACCGCATCGCGGACGACGTCTTCGCGCACCACGCCGTGGGCCTGGGACGTGGCGACCGGCGATCGGGTGCTGTATCGGATCGGCCAGGGATGTTCGCCCGCGCGGCTGAAGAGGGTCGACCCCAGCCTACCGGACGGCGCGGTGATCGCCCGGTGGCGCGCCGAGAACGCCGACTTTGACGCAGGCGTGGTCGTCAATCTGCGGGCCGGACAGATCAGCCGGGTACGGGCCCAGGCCAAGCGCCGGGTCGAGCCCTGGGTCGAGGTGCTGATCGACGGGATCATCAGCGGTCGGTCGCTGGTGCAGCTGGCCGGCAAGGACGGTCTGCCGACGGTGCGGCGCCTTTACGGGTGTATCAAGCGGCGGCCTGAATTGGGCGAGGCCATCGATTGGGCGCTGGAGGTGCGGCGCGATGCGATGATCGATGAGGTTATGGCGCGGTTAGGACCCATTGGAGGCCTGGGTGGAGGTCTGGGTGGCGGTTTGGGTGCGGGGCGGGACGTCAGGCGTTTGATGGCCCGTGTCGATCGGATGGAGACACGCGCGGCGCGGGGGGTGCGGCGGAAGACTTAGGTTTTGGCCTGGGTGCCTCGATGACGGCCCATTTGAAAACGCACACACTCACGCGGTAGGTATCGTTGATGCTGTCGCGAATGCAATTCAAGGGCGTGTGGAGGGACTATCAATCCCATGTGCTGGGCGAGATGGGAGAGCAGCTCAGCAATGATCGGCTGCATATCGTCGCCGCGCCCGGTGCCGGCAAGACGATCCTGGGCCTGGAGATCATCCGCAGACTGGGCCGCAAAGCGTTGGTGTTTGCGCCGACGGTGGCAATCCGCGACCAGTGGGTGGACCGGCTGTCGCCTCTGTTCCTGGATGTACGGCCGGGGGCGGACGAGGTATCGCTTAGCCTCGCAGACCCTCGGCAACTGACGCTGGCGACCTATCAGGCACTAGACGCCGTGCGACGATCCGGCGGCCTAGAGGCTGTTGTGCAGACTCTGAACGCGGCGGGGCCGATCACCGTGGTGCTGGATGAGGCGCACCATTTGCGCCGCGAGTGGTGGATCAGCCTGGAGCAGGTGGTCGCCTCGCTGGTCGACGTGCGGATCGTCGCGCTGACCGCCACCCCACCCTATGATGCGAGCTTCACGGAGTGGGCGCGTTACGAGAGCCTGTGCGGGCCGATTGATCTGGAAATCGGGATCCCTGAACTGGTTCGCAACGGCGACCTCTGTCCGCATCAGGACCATCTGATTCTGTCCACGCCGACCAAGGATGCCCTGAAAATCCTGGATGATCGCCGCCGGGCGATCTGGCATCTGCAACGCGACCTATGGGCCGATGCTGAGCTGCTGGATGAACTCGAAGGCCATCCGTGGATTCAGACTCCGGAGCATCATGTCGAGGCGATCCTGGAGGCACCGGAAATGCTGTCCGCGGTGCTGGTTCTGCTGGCGGCTGCGGGCCGCAAGCTGCCAACCGGTCCGCTGAAGCTGCTGGGGGTCTCAAGGCGGAGCATCCCGCTGCCTTCATTCTTCTGGCTGGAGAAGCTGGTCGACGGGCTTACCGGTCCACATCACGCAACCTTTAATATCGGCGCTGAGCGGCTGAGGCGCCTGCGCCACCGTCTGGGTCAGGAGGGCTTGATCGAGGGGGGACGAGTTCAACTGCGCGAGACGCGTTCAATTTTCCAGCTGATGGCGTCGAACCTGGCCAAGCTTGAGAGCTTGAGCCAGATCGCTGAAGCCGAAAATGCCGTCCTAGGCGAGACGCTCCGCATGGTGGTTTTGTCAGAACATGTGCGCGCCGGTGAGCTGCCCATCGATGCGAAGGCAGAATTCCGCCCGGCGAAACTGGGCGTCGTCACGATCTTCGAACATCTTCGGCGCAGGGGCGTGGTGCCTCATCGGCTGGGGGTTCTGACCGGGACGCTGGTGATCCTTCCGCGCGCGGCCTTGCCCACGCTCTGGGCGCTGGCGGCCGAGCACGGCGTAGAGCCGACCGCGATCCGCGTCTTTGATCTTGCGCCTTGCCCGGATCACGTGCGGCTCGAACTTACCGGCCCCTTTCGCGCACGACTTGTGCCCCTGATCACGGCGTTGTTCGCACGCGGCGCCATTCAGATCCTGATCGGAACCCAGGCGCTTCTGGGTGAAGGCTGGGATGCGCCGGCCGTCAATAGCCTGATCCTGGCCAGCAATACGGCCTCATTCATGCTGTCCAACCAAATGCGCGGGCGTGCCATCCGCACCGATCCGGGCGATCCCGGCAAGGTCGCCAACATCTGGCACCTGGCGACGGTGGACCCTGCGACCCGCAGCCCGATCACTGAAATTGCCGAGCGGTTGAACTGGGGTCATCTGATGGACGATGATCTTGCAGGGCTTTCCGACGTGGCGCTGCTGCGACGCCGGTTTCGGGCGTTCGAAGGCGTCTCCAACGGCGGCTCCACCGCGATTGAGAGTGGGTTTGAACGTCTGGGTTTCGACCTTTCGGAAGACTTTCAACGGACCAACACAACGACCCTGGCGACGGCGGCGGATCGTCAGGGCATCGCGCGCCGTTGGTCGGCCTCGCTGGGTGTCGGCGAGGCGCGAGCCCGGGTCAGGGAATCCGCTACACCGAACTATGCGCCGCAACACCTGGCCTGGGACGACACCCTGCAGGCTGTGGTTTGGAGCGCGGTGAGCGGGGGCGTGTTTGCGGCGGGTGAGGCGTTGAGCGGTGTCGATTCGACGCAGACCCTCGGCGTGATCGGCATGGGGCTTGCCGCAGCAGCCGGCGTGGCCGGTCTGCCGAAGCTGGCGAAGGCCGGGATGCTGATTTGGCGGAACGGATCGGTCGAAGGCAGTCTTGAACAGGTCGGATGGGTGATCCTCCGGGCGTTGGCCCACGCCGGACTGGCGCGTATGGCGGATGTCGAAAATGGCGTCTTCGAGGTGCGATCGAGCCTGGACGGCCGAAAGGATATTGTTCTGCGCGGTGTTGAGCGCAGTACAGAGAAACTGGTGATGCAGGCGATCACCGAGGTCTTGGGGCCGGTGTCCAATCCCCGCTATCTGCTGGTCCGCCGCAGCGCCTTGGGTTGGCGGGTCAGGACGGACTATCATGCGGTTCCCGCCTGCCTCAGCGCGAGGAAGGACTGGGCCGAGCACTTTGCCGGCCTGTGGTCGAAGCGCGTCGGATCGTCCCAACTGGTCTTCGCCCGGACGCCGGAGGGGCGACGGGTGTTGTTGCGCGCCCGCACCCAATCCCTGGCGTCGGCGTTCCAGCGTTCCGTCGACCGTCGATCCGCGTGGCTGTGATGAGATGCGCGGCGTGGCGTTCGGGGGTCACCCGATCTCTGCGACCCCGGCGTTTCCGTCCTCGTCGCCCCAGGCCACGCGTTTGGCGTCGAGGCTCATGGCGAGGGCCGAGATCGCGGCACCTTTTTCGGACTTCAGGGGCACAATGCGCTCGCCGGTGACGTCGGCGGCCCAGACGCGGCCGTCGTCCAGGCCCGCCGCCATCCAGGTCTTGTCGGGCGCGGCGGCGATGCGGGTGGAGATCGCGGCGTCATCATAGCCGATCTCAGCGGCGGCCTTGCCCATCGGCCCGGTGGCGCCCGCGAAGGGCCAACAGACCCCGCCATTCGCACCCGAGGTGGCCATCAGGGTGCCCTTGGAGAGGAAGGCCATGGATTTCACCTTGGCAGGATAGCCACCCATCCGCAGGTTCTTCTCATCAGCGACGCGCCAGCCGTGCAGCTGGTTTTCCTGCATCGCGCTCATCAGGAACTTGCCGTCCGGGCTCCAGCAGACGCCGACGTGGCTGCCGGCCCACTTGTAGAAGGCGGGCTTCTGGTCGGCGATGCGGGCATACCAGAAGGCGACACCGCCGTAGGTGGCGACGGCCAGGCGGCGGCCCTTGGGATCAAAGGCGACGTCGGCCACGGATTTCTCGTGGGTGAAGGTGCGGGCGAAGGCGGGATCGGCCGGATCGCGGACGTGCAGGTCGCGGCCCGCGGAGAATGCATAGAGGCCGGACGCTGCCGAGGCGGTGACCGCATCGATCCAGCGGCCCGGCACCTTGGCCAGTTCGCGGGCACCCTGTGGCGTCGTGAGAACGACCCGGCCATCGTCCCCGCCGGTCAGCAGGCCTTCGCCTGAGGGCGGCAGGCACGCGCTGAGCACTGCGCCCTTATGGGCCTCAAAGCTCTCGCCTGAGGCGAAGCGAACCGTGCCGTCGCCGAGGCCGAAGACGGCGTTGTCAGCGCGATCAAAGTGGGCAGTGGTGACATAGGCGTCAAAATTGAAGGTCATGCCTGCCTGTAGGACTTCGGAGCGCCGGGGTGCAAGCTCGGGGGCATCAGACGCGCGATTGTAAAAACCGAACACGGTTCCCGCGCTTTCGGCTTTACAACGTCTTAGCGGCTTGCCAATGGTCGAGCCGACGGGCGCGAGACACCGCGACCCTTGCGAAGGAACACCTAGGTATGGCGGCGAAAGTCGGTGGCGCGAAGGGCGGCAAGTTCAGCCTTGGACAGAATGCAGACATGAACGTGACGCCGTTCGTGGACGTCATGCTGGTGCTTCTCATCATCTTCATGGTCTCGATCCCGGCGGCGACGGTGTCGATCAAGCTGGATCTTCCCCCGGCCATTCCTCCGCCCCCCGGCACCAAGGTGAAGGAGCCGATCCTGATCAACATCCAGCGCGGCGGCATCATCTTCATCGGTGAAGCCTCGACCAACCTGGACAGGCTACCGGCCGATCTAGCGGTAGCCTTGACCAAGGACGACCCGACCATCCCGCCGACCCAACAGCGCGTCTACATCCGCGGTGATCGCGACGTGATCTACGGCGACTTCATGGCGGTGATGAACAACCTGCAGGGCAACGGCTTCTATCAGGTGGCCCTGATCAACGAAGAGCTCTAGGCGCTTCGGTAGTTCGACGGGCTCAGGCCGCTCCACCCTTGCGAAACGATCCTTCTCCCCTTGCGGGAGAAGGATCAAAAGGCTTTGTTCGGGTAGCCCTTGGGTGCCCCAAGAGTTCTGACGCTTCGTCAACAGCAATGGTGAGCAGCGTCTTCAGCATTAATGGTCGCGCAACTCTGTTCGTTCATGCTGCGCTCATCCAAGGGGCCAGAACGGCCTCGTAGCGAGCGCGAAGGCGCAGGTGCGATGTGGGAATCTGTTCAAGTTTCGGTCGGCGCGAATACCTTGCGCGGTCGGTTCCGAATGGAAGGTCGCCGGCTCATCTTGGAATGGCGTGGCGGTCGGGTCATCGAATGGTGTGGCCTGCTCAAGCCAGAGGTGGTCGCCGCCTCACGCCTTAAACAGCTGGGCCACGCGGTCGCCGCTTAACGCTGTTAGCTGGCGATACAGCTTTCAAAGCCAGCGCGGAGGCCTGCCTCATCGAGGTTGCGGCCGATGAACACCAGGCGCGAATAACGGTTGTCGGTGTCTTTCCATGGGCCCTGGAAGTCGCCTTCGAGAATCATGTGCACGGCCTGGAACACCAGCCGCCGCTCCTCGCCCTTGACGTCCAGGATGCCCTTGGCGCGTAGGATGTCCACGCCCTGGGTTTGCAGAACATTGTTCAGCCAGGCGGTGACGCGATTGCCGTCGATGGGGCGCTGTGAGGTCAGCGAGATCGAGCTGATGCCGCTTTCGGCCACGTGATCGTGGATGTGGGCGTGCCCGTGCCCGTGGTCGTGGCCACAGTGCTCATCGTGAACGTGGTGATCATGCTCGTGATCGCAGGTGTCGTCGTGGACGTGGCCCGCCTCGCCGTGGGCGGGGTTGAGGAAATCAGGGTGGAGTTCGCTGACCCGCTCCAGGTCGAACGCGTGGCGGCCCAGGATCATCTCCAGCGGCACGTTCGAGCGTTCCGCCCGGTGGATCGGCGCCAACGGATTGAGGGTGCGGATCGCCCGCTCGACCTCGGCCAGGTCGGCCTCAGAGACCAAGTCGGTCTTGTTGAGGATGATCTGGTCGGCAAAGGCGATCTGCTCAGCGGCCTCGCGACTGTCCTTCAGGCGCAGTGGCAGATGCAGGGCGTCCACGACAGTGGTGACGCTATCCAGCTGGGTGCGGGCGCGTACGTCCTCATCGACGAAGAAGGTCTGAGCGACCGGTGCCGGATCGGCCAGGCCGGTGGTCTCCACGATGATCCCGTCAAAGCCGCCCTTGCGTTTCATCAGGCCGGCCAGCACCCGGATCAGGTCGCCGCGCACTGTGCAGCAGACGCAGCCGTTGTTCATCTCGAAGACTTCTTCGTCGGCCCCGACGATGAGGTCGTTGTCGATCCCGACCTCGCCAAACTCGTTGACGATCACCGCATAGCGCTTGCCATGCTGCTCAGAGAGGATGCGGTTGAGCAGGGTCGTCTTTCCGGCACCGAGATAGCCGGTGAGGACGGTGACGGGGGTCTTGAGGGTGGTTGGGGCGTTCATGGCCTCCATGTAAGCCGTGAAAGCCCACTTATGAAGTCGCCATCGCAGGGCTGGCGTTTTCGGATCGATACGTTACAAAGTAACACATGACCGTCGTCGACCCTCCTGAGGCCGCTAGCCCCCCGTCGCTGGACGCCTTTCGCCAGAACCGGGTCTATCTGGGCGCAGATCATCGCCGCAATGAACGGCGGACCTGGATCGTCACCGGGATTTGCACCCTCACCTTGATCGCGCTGGTCGCAGGCGGGGCCGCCACCGGGTCGCTGGCCCTGGCCGCCAGCGGCTTGCACATGGGCGCGCACGTCGCTGCTCTCCTCGTCGCGTCGGCGGCCTATGGTCTGGCCCGTAAACACTCGGGAAACCCCGCCTTCAGCTTTGGCACCGGCAAGGTCGGCTACCTAGCGGGCTTTGCCAATGCCGTGGTGTTGGCCGTCACCGCCATCTTGATCGCCGTTGAGAGTATGAATCGGCTGGCCGCGCCCGGCGCCGTCGACTTCCACGACGCCACACCCATTGCCGCAGGCGGCTTGGTGGTGAATCTGATCTGCATATGGCTTTTGCGACCCACCCAGGCGGCGGCGGCACGGAATGACTCGGAAGGTGACCTCAACCTGTCTGCGGCCCATCTGCACCTGACCGCCGACGTCGCCGTCTCTGTGCTGACCCTCGCAGCCCTTGTGGTCGGTGACAGGCTTGGCTGGGGTCTTGCCGATTCCCTGGCCGGGTTGTTGGCGGCCGTGTTGGTGGCGCAGTTCGCCTGGACCTTAATGCGCCGGGCCGGTGCCGCCCTGCTGGATATCAATCCGTCGCCGGAACTGACCGCCGAAGTCCGCCGCCGGCTGTCCGATCAGGGCGAAGAGGTGATGGACTTGCACCTTTGGCGTCTTGGTCCCGGACATCATGCCGTGATCGCGGTGATCGGGGCTGTGACACCGCAGGCAGCCTCCGTTTATCGGGCGCGCTTGGCGGGCCTAGCGGGCCTCTCTCATGTGACCGTCGAGGTGCATGATCTGACAGAGGGGCACGCCCACGGCCACGGCCATAAGCACGGCTAGTCTCAGCTCACGGACTATGGCCGTTCGATGCCTTTGACGACGGAGAGCCTGATCGGCTCGCCCTGCCAATCGCGCGACGCCCAGACCGCGCCGAAGCCGCCGCTTGCCGGGAACTCTGTGCAGTAGCGGAACGGCGCGGGGAAGGGCCGGGACTGCTGCAGGCACACACGCTTG
>JAYTWT010000045.1:0-5627 GCA_043743295.1 Alphaproteobacteria bacterium
TCGTCGAACTGCATGGCCAAGAAGGTGTCCATCATGGACTGATCCTTCACGGACACGTCGTAGCGGCCGATGTCCACGCGGTTGACGATGCCTTCCGCGGTGGCCTGGTTGATCGTCACCTCGATCGGATCGGTGCTGTTGGTGCCTGTGACGCGGACAATGCGCTCCCGGGTGTAGAACCGCTGGATCAGGGCGATATCCTTCTTGCCGGCTAGGATCTGGGTCCGGTGGTAGTTCTTCTGGAAGATCTCAAGCCCGAGCACCGTGCCACCCTGGCGCACCTTCAGCGCCTCGCCAGAGGTGTTGGCACCGTCGAACTGACCGAGCGCCGCACGATTGATGCCCGCGATGTATTCGAGGTCGCCGGCCGCCTCGTGCTCAAGCTCACGGATGGATACCGGAGATTGAGAGGGCTGGATTTCCGTGGGGGGCGGGAGAGTGCCGCCCTTCGTGTCGAATTCCAGGTAAAGGCCGGGCTTGCCGCCGCCGGTGCGCAGTTGCTCCGCTGTGCGGCTGTCCACCGAGCCCTTTGCGACCTTCCAGCCGGAATTGGCCGAGCGGCCCACGATATTGAGCCGGGCGCTGCGACGGACGTTCACTTCGTCCTGGGAGCCCAAAAGGTCTTCGACCATGCCGCGCGTCTGGCCGCGGCGGAAATATGGGAAGAACGGGATGATTGTCGGCGTCTCGTAGGGCGACCAGTCATCGTAAACCATCACGTCGCCGACCAAGTGGGACGTACGCAGTCGCTTCACGGGCAAGTTCTGAAGCATGATCTGCTGGCCATTCTGCCGGGCGAACTGGACCGCGCGCTGCACCCGCTCGGGGCCCCAATCGTCGGGAACCGGGGAGCGATCGCCGGTTTCCAGGTCGGTGAAGTGCCAACGCATGGTGCGCTGATAGTGCTGGATTTCCACCATGCGGACGGTTTTGCGGTAGGGATCGGTCCAATCCGACCAGGTGTAGCCGTTGCTGAAGGGTGCGGCCGCATTGTTCATCCCGCCGGCGAAGGTGCGCCACGGCGCCAGTTGCTCGATGTCCGAGCCGCCGATCCCGCCGTATGGCATCGAGCCGACAATGCCGCTGCCGTTGATCATCGGCCCAACCAGCGCGGCGGCGCGGCGTCCGTAATAGTGGGCCACCGCGTCCAGGTCGATCCAGCGCTGCTCCATGATCCAGTTGTGCTCGGCCGGGTCGTACGTGTCGCCGTCGGGATCGAGGATGATGGTGAAGGGGTCTTTTGAGACAACCTTCACCTCCCCGTAGGCATTTTTCTCGAAGTCCATGCGCCGATCCATAAACCCGCGGCCGGTCAAAATGCCGTCCAAATACCATTCGGTGTCCACGAACTGTTCTTGGTTCGTCTCCGCGATGTTCTTCATGACATGCGTGAGAACCTCGGCCGTCGCGGCAACGCCGGTGCCATCGCTCGCCGGCGCCACTTTCTTGTCGGTCTGGTTGTTCAGGTGATAGCCGACCGCGAGGTTGACCAAGGGCTTGATGCGGTTGATTGTCAGGACCGGGCGGCCGGAACGCTCAAGTTTGCCGCGATCGGCGTCCGACCACTGCTTGTTCTCGTAATAGTTCACGCATCTGGCGCCGTCTTCGGCCCATTTCACCATGGCTTCCGTGCCGCGCGCCCAGCGATGCGCGTGCATGGCGATCGCCGTGTAATCCTGCCGCGGCAAGGGCCGGTCGAACGGATCGGTCAGCCCATAGGTGAGGTCCCGGAAGATGTCTGAGCCGTCAGGCATCGCGTTTTACGCTCCAAAGGGCCGTCACATGCTGCGCCAGGTTGTGGAACCGCCGGTTCCTCCATAATCCCCACTCGCGAGTTCCGCCAGTTCTTCCGCAACTGTCTTGACTGCCTCCATCCGCATACCCACGGGCTGGTAGAAGGTCATAACGAGGGTATCGGCGACGTCCGGCGATGAAACCCCGCGCCGGCGCATGTCGTCTTTCGTCTCGATTTGCAGCGCCTCGACCTTTTTGGCGAACCCATATTGGATTTCACGCAATTCGCCGCCCAACTCCAAATCGTCCGGGTCGATCATGCCGCCGGTGCTCAGCCACCGCTCCGCCTGCTTATACATCTCAGCCCGGCGATTGAAGAATTCCCGCGGAGACGTCGAATTCCCGCCGAAATATACGGCGACAACCTCGAAGTTCAGTTCCTCCACCGCGTCGATGACGCCCTGGCCGTAGCCGCCGCCGTCGATGAAGCAGATCGTCGGCTTCAAAAGCCGGTGGTGGGTCGTGATATGGCCGACAAGTTCCGGCAGCTTCAGTTCCCGGTATTTTGCCACGGCAAAGAACGTCCGACCGATCCGCAGGCCGATGACCGACTGATCCCCGCCCATCCGCGCGACGTCCACGGACATAATCAGGGGCAAGTTGGGGTGCAGGGTGCGCAACTCCTGCGCCAGAGCCTCAAGCCCCTCCACCCGCAGGATGTTGGTCAGCCGCTTAGCATGGAACCGCTTGAATTCCGCCTGCGCCCGGGAGATCGTCTCCGTGCTGATGAGCTGGCTATAGGCCGAATGGGGGAATTCCCCCTTCACCCGGACCCTGAAGAAGTCGCTATCCTCGCCGTAATCCTCGGCCCACTGCTCGATCTGTATCTTGTCGGCGAACCGGGCCTCGCGGCTGTCCACCTTCATCACGTCCCAGCGGTGCTTGAACTTCGTCTGAAGCTCATAGAACCGGCCGGTGTTCTGGGTGCCGTTGCCGAACGCCAGGAAGATGGCTCCGGTGGTGGTCAAGCCGCCCTCGGCCGTCTCCCAGATGATGTCCGCGATCTTCGACGCCTCATCGAAGATGAACATGATGTTCGCTTCGTGCTTGCCGGCGAACGCCTCGGCGTTGTTCTCCGACCACGGCACCGCCAGCGCATACCAGTCCTCGTTGAACGCCTTGTGCGCCAGTTTGGTCGCGGTCCAGTCGAACCACGGGCCCGTGAGTGCCAGGCGCTTCCACTTCGCGAGCGTCCGCCACACCGTCGAGGACAACTGGCCGGCCGTGTTCGCCGATACGATAATCAGAGGATGCGACCGGCAGGACAAGAACCAAAGGACAATCCAGGCCACCAGGGTCGAATTGTGGGTGACGATATGATCCCGCGTGACATAGAGCCGGGACGGGTGCGCGACCTGAATGCAAACCGCATCCGCCATCTCGCCCGGCTCAATCCGCTCAATGGAGCGCGCCAGGCCACGATGCCGGTTCCTGTGATCGGCCGGCGTATAGCGTGCGGCCTTGGTCGGATTGCGATAGGGCGATATTTCAGCCGGCAGGCAGAGGGTAATGCGCCAGGCTGGGCGCCCTTGGCGCTTCTCGCCGTTGTGCATGAACCATTTCTGGAAGGCACCGGATACCAGCGCGACGCCGCCGAGGGACCGGCACAACTCCGCCACATCATCCCGGAGACGCGGAGATGTGGTCGTGTAGGTCAGGTTGTTGTTCCCGGTCGTGCCGTCCGTGTCCATCAGCCCTTGCAGTAGGGCCGTGCGCTGCGCAATCGATGCGTAGAGGAAGTCATGCGGGATGAACCGCTCATAACTCCGCAATGCAAGAAGCCCAGCAAGGCGTAGGAAATCTCGCTGATCCAGCGATAATGTCGCGCGACGTGCATTGTCTCGACCGACCCCCGTGATGCGCGCGCCGGCTTCCGCGATCGCCTCTACCTTATCCAGCCCAATCGTTAAGACCGCACAACTCGTGCTTGCGGACCCGTCTCCCAACCAAGCGCCGAGCAAATACGGGTCCATGGGCAGATCACGATGCGCATGCCGGATCGGTGAGGCCGTCGGGATCTGGTGGTTCAGCCCGGTCGTAGGTCCGTTTGGGAAAGTCAGGCTGTCGGCAATTTCCGCCGTCGTCCGAACGCCGCCTTCTTTCCCATGCTTCCGCTCGCTTCGGGTCGTCGTCCACCACAGATGCTCCGCACCGGCCCATGTCCACCCACCGTCGGACATGACCACGCGATACATGCGCTTCATGCCCTGGGGGAAGACCGCTGTGACCGGCGTGAACGTCCCATCTACCGACGCCACAAGGTCGCCCACGCGAAGATCGCCGATCGCCCGCCAGCCATCTGGGGTCAGAACCGGCTCGCGGCAGTCTTGGAGCTTCCCTGTCCCATGACCTGAGACAGCCGCCATGCGAATAGCGCCGCCGATGATCTTCCGCTGATCCGCGTTCGCGTCCCGCGCGGCCTGCAACTTCTGCCCAAGATTGTAGAGGAACTCGGTCTGCCACGTGTCCGGGCCCATCGGCTCGTTCTGTCCCCGCGGCGGGCACATATCCGGGTAAGCCGGGTCGTTCCACGGGAAAGCGAACAGCACGAAGCCCAGCGGGTCATCGGAGAACTGCGCGCAGGCGTCGATCAGTTCATCGGAGAACGCCTCGTCGGGGATGGGCTCGTTGGAGGTTTTCGACCAGGCCACAGATCAGCCGCCGATATCCGCAAGCGCCGCCGCCTGAACCTTGTTCACCCGCGCGGTCCAGCCCTTGCCGAACGCATCCCACGTCTGAAGCGAGGTGAGGAAGTCCAGCCGCTCGGTGCAATAGTCCTTCACCATCCGGTTCCGCTCAAATGGGTCGTTGACCACCGCGCGGACCATCGAGAGTGTCGCGGGTCCGATATACCCGTCCGCCGCCGTGCCGATCATCGTCTGAAGAACCCGCGCCGCACGCGCCGGCCCGCTGTTCACCGCGAAATCGAACACCACCCGGTCCAGGCCGGCCCAAAGCCAATCGCCGGCGATGCGCAGCCAATACTTGGAAGCGTAGATCTGGTTCACGTCCATCGACGGGATTGCCTTCAGGTCCGCCTTCGATGGCACCGACATCCCATGCTCGGCCCGCCATGCCTTATACGTCGCGAGCGTGATGCCGTGCATCGTCGCCCCGCCCGGGTCCTTCGGATTATCCGACCACCCGCCCTCGAACTCCAACAACAGCGGCATGCACTCGGTAAAGCGGCTCATCGGCAACCCCCCCGCCACGTCTTGTTGTGCGCCAATATCTGCCGCGCCGTCCCGTCCGTGAGGTGATCACCCGTCGCCACCATGATCGGCCTGGACCGCTCGCAATATGTGTCCACCAGGACCGGCGCCGGCGCAGCGCAACCCGACAGCACCACCAGCGCCACCACGCAGGACGGACGAAGCCAATCATGCTTCAATTCCACCTCCGCCTTCCCGCCCGGCAGAGCCGCCGCATTGGCGTCCGCCTTCGCGCGATCCCTCACCGCATCAGCCCGAGCATCCTCCACAGCACTCTCCCGCCGCGTCACCCAGGTCAGAAGCCAGGAAAGAATTAATCTAATCACCGCACCCGCTTTCAATTCACCGCGGCGTCACGATAACCGTAACCCGCACTCGCTTGTCTCTCCGCCGACGGGTCCGCAAATCATCCTCCCGTTCCTCCGCACGCCGAGCCGCCCGAACCAGTCGATCCGCCGCCTCCAAAACCCCGAGCCGGTGAACCCCCGACAATCCCTCCGCCTCACGACGCAACCGAGCCGCCGCATACCACAACCGCTGTCCGCTCCGACCACGAAAAGGACAACCCGGCACGGCGGAACATCCTCCCCCGTTCCCCTACTCGGGGTAAGGAACGCCGTG
>JAYTWT010000046.1:0-1745 GCA_043743295.1 Alphaproteobacteria bacterium
GCGCCCATGGCGCGACGCCAGGCCAGGGCTTCGGCGCTCTCCGGCTGGGCTTGCAGCTTGGCCAACTGTGCGAGCGGCTGTTTGGCCAGCGCCTGTGGGAAATTGACGTTAAGCCAGCGCCGCGCTTCGGCCCGAAACGCCTCGATATCCCCACCGAAATCCGCCACGTCTGTCCCCTATTTCAAGTCCGGCAGACCCAGCACGCGCTTGGAGATCACGTTCAGGTTCACCTCCGAGGTGCCGCCCTCAATCGAGTTGGCTTTGGTCCTGAGCCAGCCGCGCACCGCCAGGATCTCAGAGGGTTCATAGCCGGGGCCGTCCCAACCCAGCGCCTGATGACCCATGGCTTCCACCATCAGTTCGGAGCGCTCCTTTGCGAACTCGGCAGCCGCGAACTTGATGATCGAGGTGGCGGCGGAGGGACCGTTGCCGGCGCGGGATTCCGCTGCTGAACGACCGATGGTCTGGCGCAGCGCTTGGAAGTCCATCTTGTTGCGGGTGATCCGCGTGCGCAGGTCATCGTCGGACAGCACGTCGGCGTCGCCCAGGTACTGTTTGGCGATCGCGCCCAGATCGCCCGAGGCGCCGCCGGCCGAGCCGCCCTCGCCGAAGCCGGCGGAGATGTTCTGGCGCTCATACTGCAAGAGCCGCTTGGCGATCTCCCAGCCGCCGTTCACCCGGCCGACGAGATTTTCCTTGGGGATCTTCAGGTCGGTGAAAAAGGTCTCGCAGAACGGGCTCTCGCCGCTGATCAGCGGGATCGGTCGGGTCTCGACACCGGGTGAGGCCATGTCGATCAGCACGAAACTGATCCCTTCGTGCTTCTTGGTGGGATCGGTCCGCACCAGGCAGAAGCACCAATCGGCCTTGTTGGCGTAGCTGGTCCAGATTTTCGAACCGTTGATCAGCCAATGGTCGCCCTTGTCCTCGCAGCGGGTGGCCAAGCTGGCCAGGTCCGACCCGGCGCCTGGCTCGGAATAGCCCTGGCACCAGCGGATCTCGCCGCGCACGATCTTCGGCAGGTGTTCCAGCTTCTGCGCCTCGTTGGCGTATTCCAGCAGCACTGGTCCCAGCATCCAGACGCCAAACGACGCCAGCGGTGACCGATAGCGCCCTGCGGCCAACTCGCGCTCGACAATCCGCGCCTGTTCCGACGACAGCCCGCCACCGCTGTAGGCCGCCGGCCAGGTCGGTGCGGTCCAGCCCTTGTCAGCGACACGGCGCATCCAGACGATCTGGGGGTCAGACGACCCGCTGAACGCCCGCCCGCCCCAGCCAGCCTCAGGATCGCTGCGCGTGCTGCGGTCACGAAGTTCGGTCGGATAGTTCGCTGCGAGCCAGTCGCGCACCTCGGCGGCGAAGGCGTCGCGTTCGGTCGGTCCGAAGTCGGCCATGGCGGCATCTCCCAAGCTGGCGGTGGTTGCAACCTTAGCGCCAGCCAAGGGCAGGGCAAGGGCATTGAAACAGTTGTTTGAGGCGACCGCCGCGGCGCACACTATAGAGACCCGGTGAGCCTGTTCGCCAATCTCAAGCCTGTGGCGCGCGCCGCCGCGCCCTGGACCGCCGCGGTCCTGACGCTCGGCGCCGGGGTGATGCTCCTGGCTTCTGGCGCCACGCCCTCCGAGCCGCAACGGTTCGTACGGCTGATGGAGGTTGAGCCGGTCGTCCTGATCGAGGTTGGCCACTTTGTCTCGAGCATTCTGGGGTTGGTGCTGGTCATCCTGGCCTTTGGACTGCGCGCGCGC
>JAYTWT010000047.1:0-1806 GCA_043743295.1 Alphaproteobacteria bacterium
TATGAGTTCCGCCGCACGGGCCGTGGCGGACAGGGTTTGCTGGCTCAGGACCTCACCAAGCGCGGCGGTCGCCTGGCCGCTTCGTTCCCGGTGGACGAAAGCGACCAGATCCTTCTGGTCACCGACCAGGGCCAACTGATCCGCACCCCCGTCACCCAGGTCCGCATGGTCGGACGCAACACCTCGGGCGTGATCATCTTCCGCACCAGCACCGACGAGCACGTGGTCGGTGTCGAGCGGCTGGCCGATGCCGGTGAGGATGACGCGGGGGATGTGGACGAGGTCGCGACGCCGGACGGGCAAGGCTAGCACTGCACCTTAACCTCCCCTGGTTCGCGGGGGAGGGGCCCCCAACCGGATGGAGGAAGCGGTGGTTGAGCGCTGGCCGTCGAAATTGAGACAGGGAAGCCCAATGCCCATCCGCGCATCCGCGATCCTCGCCGCCGCACTCCTCATCGCCGCCACCACGGCCCAGGCCCAGTCTCGCCGCTGGGACATCCCCGCGCCGCCCCAGCCGCCGGGCGCGGTCACCCTCAAAACCTCAACACCGACCACCAACAAGGAACCCGAGACCTGGACCATGTCCGGTGCGGACAATGTCCCCGTCGTGCAAAACGTTTCGACCCCTACTCTGACACCCTTCCTGCCCGCGCCTGGCAAGGCCATCGGCACGGCAGTGATCATCGTGCCGGGTGGGGGCTTTACGATCCTGGCTATGGACCACGAGGGCTGGGCAGTGGCCCGTTGGCTACAGGCTCAGGGCGTCGCGGCCTTCGTCCTGAAGTACCGCGTGATGCCGACCCCGCCCAAGGCTGAGGGCCTGCTGCGCGCCGCCGCTGAGATGGCCGCCGCCGGTCCAGAGGCGCGCCTGCGTCACCTGATGACCGGCGCCGCTATCGGGACTGCGGACACTCAGGAGGCCGTGCGCGTGGTCCGTGCCCGCGCCGCCGAATGGCGTGTGGACCCGGCTCGGATCGGCGTTATGGGCTTTTCCGCCGGGGCCATCGCCACGATGGGTCTCGTCCTAGCCGACGATCCGGCGACCCGCCCGGCGTTCATCGCGCCGATCTATGGCGGCCTGGGCGCGCCACCACGCCCGGTTCCGGCCAACCCGCCGCCGATGTGGGCCGCCATGGCCTCGGATGACCCGCTGTTCGGCAAGACCGACTTCGCCCTGATCCCGGCGTGGCAGGCCAAGGGCGGTACCGTCGAACTCCACCTCTACGAGAAAGGCGGCCACGGTTTCGGTTATCCTGGCCGCAAAGCCACCACCACCCTGCGCTGGCCGGGGGATTTCCTGGCTTGGCTAGAGGCGCGGGGGCTGCTCAAGCAGCCGTGAACTGACGACGGTGCTCCGATCAGCGCCCAGCCGACTGGAACAGCTCAATCACATTGCCCGCAGGGTCCAGCAACAGCACCTGCTTACCGCCGGGACCAGAGAGCACCTCATTGCGGAAGGTGGCGCCGAACGCCTTGAGGCGTGCCACCTCGGCCTCAATGTCCTCGACGATAAGGTGGATCCGGTTCCAACCGCCCGGTGCCGGCATCTCGCCGTCCGGCATTGCGCGCCCTGCGGAGCTGGCCGGTCCGCTCAGTAACAGCCGCAAGTTGCCCCGTGCCACATCGGCAAAGGCAGGCGGAAAGCTTGTCAGGACCGCGAACCCCAGCATGGTTGTGTAGAATTCGAGTGCCGCTGCGACATCATCAACGATGTAGCGAACGCTGACCATCTCACGAACCTCGGTCATTGGGGTCTCCTTGGAGGGCACCGTCCTTGAAACAGGACAATACCGAAATTGGCACCGA
>JAYTWT010000048.1:0-2070 GCA_043743295.1 Alphaproteobacteria bacterium
GAAGTGCTGGATCTTCTCGCGAAGGACAAAGTCTTCCAGCAGGCTGGGACCTCGCGGTCCGGCCTTCAGCGAGTTCTGGTCATCGCTGATCGGGGTTCCATGGTTGGTGGTCAGGCGCTTGTCCGGCGCGCTCTGGGTCTGGTGCGTTTCGCCGCCTGCGCCGACCGTTTCGGTTGCCGCGCTCGGCGTCGCGCTCTTCGATTTTGCCATCGTGTTCTTCCCGTGCGGTTGAGGCTTCGCCCTGCGCAACGCGGACCGCGGCTTTTGGTGACAGCGGCCGGAACATTTCGCAGGTTGGCGCGCAACTGAACAAGTGCATAGCTGCTGTGCGTGCCAGGGAGCCCCACGTGAGCAGCGCTGAGGATATGCCGATCCGGCGCATGGACTTCGCGTTCAGCGACGACATGGACCTGATGTTCATCGAGGGCGATCCGGCGATGTCCTACTACTTTGTCGGCGCATGGATGATGCTGCCCTACCTGGAGCCGTTCCTGATCCGCACCATGCAGGCGGCGATGGGGCAGGTTGAGGATCCGCAACTCAAGGCCGAGATGGTGCGGTTCTGCGCCCAGGAGGGTCAGCACTTCCGCCAGCACGCCCGGGCCAATGAGGTCGTCAAGCGCATCCACCCGGCCGGACCCCGGCTGGCCGAACTGGAGCGGGAGGTGGAGGCCGAGTTCGCCCGCTGGTCGGAGGAGAAGCCGTTGAAGTTCAACCTCGCCTATGGCGAAGGTTTTGAATCCATGACCTGCGCGGCGGCCCGCACCCAGATCGACATTGGCATGTTCGACTATATGAAGGAGCCGATCCGCGGACTGATGTACTGGCACATCATGGAGGAGATCGAGCACCGATCCGTGTGCTTCGACGCCTATGAAGCCGTGGTTGGCGACTATGTCTACCGCACGCGAATGAGCCTCTGGTTCCAGCGCCACTACTTCGGCTGGTGCAACCGCTTCGCCGGCGCGATGCTCGCCGCCGAGCCAGGCCTGCTGGCCAAGTACGATACGCCGGCGTGGACGGCGGTGCGCAAGGCGCGGCTGGCCCGCTATCGCGCGATCTTCCTGCCCCGGTTCATCGCCACCTTGATGCCCTGGTACAACCCGGCGAGGATCAGCTTGCCGAAGGATTTTCAGCAAGCCCGCGACACCTTCACCGCTCTGGCGGTGAGCGTTCAGTAGCGCTGACCACAAGGCCAATTGGCGCTGACCACAAGGAACGAGACATGGATGACGCCAACGCCCTGAGCGACAGCGCCCTTGGCGCCGAGGCGCGCATGGCCGCCTTCATTGCCGAGCGCGCATCGCGTCCGATGATCCCTGCGACGGGCGGGCTTGAGACCCTGCATGTCGGCGCTGATGATCTGCCCTGGGCGGAGCTCGGCGGCGGGGCGGCGTTGCAGCTGCTGCATGTGGACCTGAACCAGGGGTTGTGGATATCCAAGACCCGCCTGCCGCCCGGCTTCAAGGTACAGACCCACTACCATACCGGTCTGGTGTTTGCGGTGACGCTGCAGGGGTCCTGGCACTACCTGGAAAGTCCGGAGGCGGTGAACCGGCCGGGCTCGTACCTGTTCGAACCTGCGGGCTCGCGCCACACCCTGGTCACGCCGGCCGACATGGCGGGCGACATGATCACCTGGTTTGCGATCTACGGCGCCAACATCAACCTCGACGAAGCCGGCAATGTCACATCGGTGGTCGACGCACCCGCGGTCCTCGACCTCTACCGTGGCTATTGCCAGGCGTTGAGCCTCGATATCTCCAAGCTGATCGTCCAGGGAGAATAGTGGTGGCCAGCATGCGCGCGGCGGTAATGCGCGGCGACCGGTTCGCGGTGGAAGAGCGGCCCCGGCCGGTTCCGGGGCCCGGCGATGTGCTGGTCAAGGTGCGGGCCTGCGGGATCTGCGGCTCGGACCTGCACTATTTCCACCACATCGACAGCATGATCGACAACGTGCGTGCGTTGGGGGCGCCGACCGAGGCCATGGAGCGGAGCCTGCGCGAAGGTCCGATCCTGGGTCACGAGTTCGTCTGCGAAGTGGTGGACTTCGGGCCGGATACCGAGCGC
>JAYTWT010000049.1:0-1543 GCA_043743295.1 Alphaproteobacteria bacterium
GGGCTGCGGCCGAACATAACCGTGGGCGCCAGCACCGGATCGATCTTGTGCGCGGCCAGCACATATTGCTGCGCCACCCCGCCGATCCGGCTGGCCGCCACAAAGGAGGAGATGATCAGAGCCAGGGGCATAGCCTTCGCCCTAGCTGAGATTTTCGCCCCAAACCAGAATAATTCTACCCCGGATGGTTAACGTTCGGGGATTTTCTACCATCCGGTGTAGGCCGGGCGTTTCCTAGTATCGGTAGTGATCCGGCTTGAAGGGACCTTGCGTCGGCACGCCGATGTAGTCGGCCTGGTCCTTGGAGAGCGTGGTCAGCTTGGCGCCCAGCTTTTCCAGGTGGAGCATGGCGACCTTTTCGTCCAGGTGCTTGGGCAGAGTGTACACCTTGGTCTCGTACTTGGCGCCATTGGTCCACAGTTCCATCTGCGCCAGGGTCTGGTTGGTGAAGCTGGCGCTCATCACGAAGCTGGGGTGGCCGGTGGCGTTGCCCAGGTTCACCAGGCGGCCTTCTGACAGCAGGATGATCTTCTTGCCGTCCGGGAACTCGACGTGGTGGACCTGATCCTTGATCTTGTCCCACTTGAAGTTCTTCAGGCCCGCCACCTGAATCTCGCTGTCGAAGTGGCCGATGTTGGCGACGATGGCGTTGTGCTTCATCGCCCGCATGTGGTCGACGGTCAGCACGTCCTTGTTGCCGGTGGCGGTGACAAAGATGTCTGCCTTGCTGGCCATGTCGTCCATGGTCTGGACCTCATAGCCCTCCATGGCGGCCTGCAGGGCGCAGATCGGATCGATTTCGGTGACGATCACCCGCGCGCCGCCGTTGCGCAGGCTCGCCGCCGAGCCCTTGCCCACGTCGCCATAGCCCAGCACCACGGCAACCTTGCCGGATAGCATGACATCGGTGCCGCGGCGGATGGCGTCGACCAGGCTCTCGCGGCAGCCGTAGAGGTTGTCGAACTTCGACTTGGTGACGCTGTCGTTGACGTTGATCGCGGGGAACGGCAGCTCGCCGCGCTCGGCCATCTGATAGAGCCGATGGACCCCCGTGGTGGTCTCTTCCGACACGCCCTTGCAGGCGTCGCGGATGGCCGAATAGAAGCCCGGCTTTTCTTTCAGGTAGCGCTTCATCACCGCATAGAGGGCTTCTTCCTCCTCGTTCTGCGGGTTGTTTAGGACGCTGGGGTCCTTCTCGGCCTTGGGGCCCAGCACGCAGAGCAGGGTGGCGTCGCCGCCGTCGTCGAGGATCAGGTTGGGGTAGCCGCCATCCGACCATTCAAAGATCTTGTGGGCGTATTCCCAGTACTCGATCAGGTTCTCGCCCTTGATCGCGAACACCGGCGTGCCCTGGGCTGCGATGGCGGCGGCCGCGTGGTCTTGGGTGGAGAAGATGTTGCACGAGGCCCAGCGCACGTCCGCGCCCAGCGCCTGCAAGGTCTCAATCAGCACAGCGGTCTGAATGGTCATGTGCAGAGAGCCGGCGATCCGCGCGCCCTTCAGCGGCTGGGACTTGCCGAACTCGGCGCGTGTGGCCATCAGG
>JAYTWT010000050.1:0-3459 GCA_043743295.1 Alphaproteobacteria bacterium
ACTATGCCCCAGGTTACCGGCTTGCGGAAATACGCTTAGGGGATACAACGCCCGACATGGCTACAGCGGTGCCGCCAGTGATGAACCTGCGCGCCGAGCGACGGGCGATGGTGGGCCTGTTGGTGGTGTTCGCCCTGTTGGTGCAGGCGTTTATCCCCTCACTGGCCATGTCGTCCCCGACATCCGATGGCGGTATCGAAATCTGTACCACGCGCGGCGTTGAGGCCGCGCCGGCGGGAACGCCCGTCCCGGACGGGCGTGCGTCCAGCCATCTGTGCCAGCACTGCATATGCCCGCTGGCCGTGACCGCGACCCTGCCCATTCTTGTGGCGCTCCAGGTCACCTATACGGTGATCCGCGCCTCCAGTGTTGAGACCCCTCGGCGTCTTTGGCCGACGGCCCGCGCGCCCCCACGCCCGCCGGGCCAAGGACCACCCGCTCTGAACGCCTGATCGAAATCGCAGGTGTGCCCGTTGGCGCGCTCGTTCCTTCACGTTCGGAAACACAATTCAAATGACACTTACCATTCACGTCCGCTTGGGCGCGCTACTGCTGGGTGCCTGGCCTGCTCTTGCACAGGCTGCTGAGGCCCTTCCCGCCACGACCGTTGACAGCGTCATCGTCACCGGTGCCCGCAACCCCGAAGACCCCGCCGTCGTCGCGGACGCGCGCAAGCGGCTGTCGGAGACGCCGGGTGCCGTCTCGGTGATCTCGCAGGAGAGTTACGCCAAGCGCTTCACCATCGGCCTTGACGACATGTTGCGCGACGCGCCCGGCGTTTATGCCCAGCGCAAATGGGGCGGCGACATTCGGGTGTCGATCCGCGGTTCCGGCATCGGCAATGGCAGTCACCTTCGCGGCCTGTTAGTGGCTCAGGACGGCGTGCCGCTCAACGAAGCTGACGGCTTCGGCGACACCCAAATCACAGACCCGCTCAATATACGCTTTACCGAGGTCTACCGCGCCTTCTGGCGACGGCTCTGGCTAAAACCGCCTTCTCAGACCCATTCTCAAACCGAAAGGTAGACGCCATGGCCTTTGATCGTAGAACCCTGCTCAACACGCTCGCTGCCGCATCAGCACTGGGCCCCTTCCTCGCCCTTGAAAAGGCCATGGCCGCCGTCGCCGCGCCGAGTGTGGACGAAGCGATGATCCGGGCCGCCGAGGCGCACGGCCAGCTGATGGAAGTGCCGGGCATGCGCATGCACGCCGGTGAGACGGTCAGCATGCTGCTCTACCCCGGCTTCACCGCCTTGGACCTTGTCGGTCCGCACTATTTCTTCGCGAGCATGATGGGGGCTAAGGTGGAGCTAGTGACCAATCAGACGAACCTAGATCCCGTGAAAAGCGACCTGGGCCTGGCCATCCAACCCACGGCGCGGCTGACCGACGCGTTCGAGACGCCGACCGTATTGTTCACACCCGGCGGTGGCGCGGGCACCGTCGCGGCCATGGACCACGCCGCGACCATCGATTACCTGCGTGATCGTGGCGAGCGCGCCCAATTAGTGACCAGTGTCTGCACGGGCTCACTTTTGCTGGGCTGTGCGGGCTTGCTGAAAGGCCGGAAGGCCACGTCGCACTGGGCGGCCCGAGACGTCTTGCTCGAGTTTGGGGCCACACCAGTGGACGCCCGCGTGGTCATGGACGGCAATGTGATCACCGGTGCCGGGGTCTCGGCCGGTCTCGACTTCGGATTGGCGGTCGTTGAGAAATTACGGGGGCGGCCCTACGCTAAGGCGCTGATGTTGCAGGGCGAATACGCGCCGCAGCCGCCGTTCAAGGGCGGCACGCTCGCTAGCACCGACCCCGCCATTGCCAAGGCCATTGCCGGGATGATGGCCCCCATCGCTGCGCAAGCTCGTGCGGTCGCGCACAAGGCTAAGTCATGAGGCCCGGATTATACGGGATAGCGATGAGTTGCGTGCTAGCCTCAGCCGCTCAGGCGGTACCCGTTGTTCAAGCGGCGTGGAGTCGACCTGCAGCTGCCGGATCAACCGGCGTCGGGTTTATGACCTTGGTCAATCCGGCGTCCAAGCCGGACGCCTTGATCGCTGTGCAATCTGCGGCGGCGCGCGAGGTGCAGGTGCACCTGTCCAGCGTCATCGGCGGGATGGCCTCGATGAAGGCGGTCGCCTCAACGCCGCTGCCGCCGGGTGGCCGGGTCACCTTCGCGCCGGGCGGGTATCACCTGATGTTCCTAGGTCTCAAGCAATCCCTCAAGGCGGGCGGGACCCTGCCGGCAACCCTGGTGTTCGCCAGCGGGGCGCGGGTGAAGGTGGCCTTCACTGTGGGCCTGACGGCACCGCAGGACCAGCACGTTCATCATTGAGCGACGATGGCTGGGGGGACAGTAACTGGGGCGATGACCTTCGCCGCAGCCGCGTCTTCCACGCGCGCGCCCCTCAGGATGTTGGGCAGCGAATAGTTACCCTCGTGGCAGGCGTATTCGTAGATCGGCCCCTTTGCCGCACGCATAGGCATCTCCGCGCGCCAGACCTTGGTGAAGTACGCCGGATCTTCGACTGAAAACTCGTAGAGGATCAGGTCCTTGGCCTTGCGGGTGAACCGCTCGGTCAGCTTTCCACCTTGCGAAAAGGCAAAGCCGCCGCCGAGCGAACCCACATAGGCACCGGGTGTATTGAAGTGGGAAGTTTGCACCACCAACGTGGTGCCTTCGTACCAGCCGACAGAGTCCCCCATCCAGGGCTGCATGGCGGTCGGTGTCGGTGCGTGGTCCGTCAGGCGGATGATGCGTACGTCGTGATTCATCTCCACCAGGATCGCCACATGGTCGCGGGTTTGGACGATCTGATAGTGGCCATTGAACCCAGTGTTCATCATCGGTGGACCTTCCGGAGAGCCGACGGCCGTCAGACACCGCTCATCCGTTGGTCGCGTTTCTGGACCCGCGTAACCGTTGTCTTTCCCACCCGCCCGCGCAGCCTTGCGGCCCGCGTCTGTGAACGGCAGCTGTCCATCTGCGGGGTCAATGATCCAGGACGAGCGCATCTTGCCGTCGATGCGGGCAAGGTTGAAATCCATTTCGAGGACGTCGGCCTGCGGGGCTTCTTTCACCACGCTCGGCGCGGGGCCGGTCGGGTCGATCGGCGCATTGCTGGTGATCGAACCCGCGAATTGCTTGAAGCCCGCCAGCATCATCGCGGCCTCTTTGTCGGTAGCGATTAGGCCCTTGAAGATCGGCGGGCGTTGCAGAAACGTGAGCGCGGTGTTGGTCCAGATACCCTGCAGATCTGGCGCGCCAGAGGGCGTCTTGGGTGGCTGGTATCCAGCGGCTTCGGCGCTGGTGGCAAACAGTGCCGCAGCGATCAGCCGTCCTGTGAAGTCTCGCATGCGTGGCCTCCAGCTCACTGGGATTTGGGAATGGCGCTGAAACGGCCCAGGCGAACGCGCACCATCCAGAAAGCCAGCAGGATGAGGGGTGCCAGTCCCAACACA
>JAYTWT010000051.1:0-1651 GCA_043743295.1 Alphaproteobacteria bacterium
ATCCGTCGCTGCCGTGGTGGCGCGCGCCGGCGTTACGGACGTCACGATGGAGCTTCGCGACCTCGTCTTCGTCGTCTCGGCGGACCGGGAGGACGGCTATGCCGCCCAGCGCGCCGCGATCCGCGCATGCCACGCCGGACGCTACGCCCAAGCCCGGGACACCGTGCTGACCGGGCGTGCGACGCCGCTGAGGAGTTGCTGATGCGCCGCTTCGCCTGTCTCAGCCTTGTGCTGCTCGCGCTCGCCAGCCCTGCCGCCGCCCAGTACCGCGACGGCCAGCCCGACGTGCGCCCGCCGCGCGCCGAAGCCGACCCGGACGACGCCGCCAACGCCGCGCTGAACGCCTTCGCCCACTGGTACCAGGCCGCCGGCCGGCCGCGCATGCTGCTGTACTGGAACCGTCAGCTTACCGACGAAACCACCACGCGGCGCACGGACAAGACCATCGTCGACCGCACCTACGGAGAGTCCACCTCCGGCGAGACGACAGCCACGGACTTCGGCGAAGCCAAGCTGAAGGAGACCGACGGGACAGAGCGCAACGTGACTAGCCGCGAGAGCGAGGCGATCACCGGCAAAGCCTACAGCAAGATGAACCGCCAGGCCTCGGACGTGATGGAGACGGTGTTCGTCAACACCTTCCTGGCGATCGGTGCCGACATCGCCGACCGCGACGCGCTGATCCGCCGGCTATCGCTGAGTAATCCCAAGGAGGATCGCGGCGATATCCAGTTTCTGGAGACCCAGGCCTTGGCCAGCGGCATCCAGTACCTCGTGGAGATTCTGCCCGACCCGCAGGCGAGCTCGCCGACCGGTCTGGTCTTTACGGTCAAGATCAAGCACCTGCCCAGTTCCAGCCTGCACGCCCAGTTTCAGACGCGGGCGGTTCCGCCGCCGGGGCCGTCGCGGATCGTCGCCGTCCAGGGCGTAGGCTTCCAGCGTCAGGCAGGCGCTGATCGCACGACGCCGCCGATGGTGGCGGTCCAGCTGGCCACCGAAACCATGATCCGCTTTGTGAAGTGACCGGAATGCCCCAGTCCGTCCGCCTAATCCTCGCCCTGACGCTGCTGGCCATGGCGGGGTGGAGCGCGCCCGCCCTGGCGCAGAGCGGCGGCTGGACCCAGTGCGTCGCGCGCTCGCCCACAAGCGGCACGCTATATGTCGGCGAGGCCATTGACGGGGCCGAGCGTGGCAAGGCAGCCCTCTATCGCTCGGAGTTCATCAAGGCGGGACAGGCTTCCGGCGTTGCAGCGACCGAGCTCAGTGCCCAGAATACCTTCTGCTTCTTCGCCCCGCGCCAGGCCGATCTAGTGCGGATGATCTCTGACCTGGGCAAGCCTTGCGCGAGCTGCTCGGCACCCTATCGCCAAGCACCCATCGCCTGGGACGTACGCGATATCCTGCCGCAACAGATTGCCGCCTCGTCGTCGCACCTCGCCGTCCTAGCCATGGCCGAGCCGCTGCCGGAGCCGCAGCCTGCGCTATCCGCGACTGGCGAGGTTGTACCGGCCCCGCCGCCGGCGGAGCCGAAACCGACCGCTAGCGCACGCTGGCAGGCCTTCCTTTGCGGGACCGAGGTGCGGATGAGTTATGCCTTCGAGGCGCCCGCCGACAGTCCAGTCGAGAGCGCGCCATTCAAAGGCATGGTGGT
>JAYTWT010000052.1:0-2507 GCA_043743295.1 Alphaproteobacteria bacterium
TGATCGGGGTCGGTGACATAGGCGGTCTTCGGGAACAGGTCGGGGCGGGTATAGGCCTGCTGGAAATCGACGTTCACCACAGCCAGCTTTTGGCCGAACCCGAAACGCGCGCGCGCCGGATTAGCCTTCACCGCCTCATAGATTTCGCGCGCCGTCTGCGGCGAGCTGGTCATGGTCGGCTCAAACATCAGCGGCACGTTTTCATCTCCTGACCGGCCAAGGGATCTGCCCCCAGATCGGGCGCCTGTGACTCGGTCGCATCACCCTGGTGACAATCATACGTCGGCTCAGCGTCCGATATATGTCCGGACAATCAAATGGTATAAACATATATCAATCGGCCCACAGACCAAGGTGGCTTGGCGATGTGGGTGGGCCCGTTTGGAGAGAACCATGAACCTGCGTCACATTCTGCTGGTAAGCGTATCGGCCATGTCGATGGCGGCACCGGCATTCGCCGCGGAAGAAAGCTCGACGATCGAAGAAGTGATCGTCACCGCCCAGCGGCGCGCTGAAAACCTGCAAAGCGTGCCGGTCACGGTCTCGGCCTTTACCGCCAATCAGCTTGAAGCACGTCAGGTCGCCTCGACAATCGATTTGGTTCGCACCATTCCCAACTTGGTCGGCCACAACAACACCGGCACAGGCACGGCCAACACCTACTTCCTGCGCGGCCTGGGCTCGACCGAACAGATCGCAACGCTGGACCCGGCGGTCTCGACCTACGTCGACGACGTGATCATCCCGCGCCAGAACGTCAACAACTATGGCTTGTTCGATGTTGAGCGCGTTGAGGTGCTGCGCGGTCCCCAGGGCACCACCTTCGGTCGTAACTCCACCGGCGGTGCCATCAACGTCATTACCCGCAAGCCCGGCACGGAATTGGGCGGCTATGTGGTGGGCGGTCTTGGCTCGTTCGATAAGCGCCAGGTCAGAGCCTCCGTCGACCTGCCGGTCTCCGACAAGCTTCTGACAAAGCTGTCGGGCTTCTACGACAAAGACAAGGGTTGGCTGAAAAACCTCAGCAACGGCGATCGCTTCAACGGCTCCGAAAATCTCGGCCTGCGCGGTGCGGTTCGCTACCTGCCGACCGACGACATCACCTGGGACGTTTCGGCTGAGTACCTCCAGTCCGAGGGCCTCTACCTGCGCTCGATTCTTGGGGATCGTGAGCACACCCGCACCCAGGTCCGCACCGGCGGTGCCACGGAAAGCGTCCTGTTGGACGGCCTCAACAATCGAGGCCAGCGCAACAAGACCAACTCGTCGGCGATCTCGTCTAACATCGAGTGGCGTACGGGCGGCATCACCTTCAATGCGATCACCGGCCTGCGGACGGTCGCCCAGAAGTTCGTGATCGACTTCTCCTTGCCGACGGCGGCCGCAAACCCGTTGCCCTTCGTCCTGACCAATGACGGCGACTACACGGTCTTCACCCAGGAAATCAAAGCCTCGGGCGAGGCCGGCAAACTGAAGTACGTCGCCGGCCTGTTCTACTTCCGTGAAGAGAACACCACCGAGACGGGCCAGATCCTGCCCATCCCCGGCATCAACCCGATCAGCTGCAGCCGTGGGCTGTTCGGCGACGGCCAGATGGTCTGTAACGGCGCGCCGGGCTATTCCAGCTCGCGCCACATAGACAACAACACCACCAGCTATGCGATCTATGGTCAGGGCGACTATGCCTTCACCGACCAACTCTCGCTGCAGGCGGGCCTGCGGTATACCCACGAGAAGAAGACCGTTGACCTGAAGCCGACGCCCCAGGGCGGCATGACCTCAGCAAATCTCCGTGCCGTCGGGATCGCCACCACGCTTTCGTCCGAAATCCTCACGCCGCGCGTGGCGTTGAACTTCAAGCCGAACGACGACACCTTGATGTTCGTCAGCGCCACCCGAGGCTTCAAAGCCGGAGGCTGGAACTCGCGCACAGCCTATCGTCCGCAGGAGTTCCGCCCCCTGCAGCCGGAGACCACCTGGTCCTACGAGGCGGGCGTGAAGTCCGATCTGCTTGCCAATCGTTTGCGGATCAACGCGACAGCGTTCTACGCTCAGACCGACAACCTGCAACTTTCCTATACGACGCCGGGTCCGCTACCAGGTTCGACCCTATCGACCCAGGACAACGCGGGCGATATCACGGTGAAGGGCGTAGAGTTCGAAATCTTCGCCAAGCCGATCCAAAACCTGGACTTGTTCGCGTCGGCTGGTTTCCAGAAGGGCCACTACACGCGCGTCAATGCGGCGGCGAACTCGTTCTGCCCGGCGGGCACGGTCAATCTGGCGCTCCCCAGCGGCTGCACCGCCGGCACCTTCATCAACGCCATCGATAAGACCGACGACCTGTCACGCTTTCCCAAACGCACGTTGGTCGCTGGCGGCACTTGGACTATCCCGGTTGCGGCGCTGGGCGGATCGTTCAAGCTCTCGGGCGAGGCGAACTATAACGGCGGCTACTGGACCACGGCCTCCAACGCCGCGCCGTCGACCCGCACGCCTGCGGCTCT
>JAYTWT010000053.1:0-10008 GCA_043743295.1 Alphaproteobacteria bacterium
GAGGGAAAGATGTTCCACCCCATGGCGATCACTGTGGTGATGGCGCTCACCGCAGCCATGGTGCTCTCGCTGACGTTCGTACCGGCCACGGTGGCGCTCGTCGTCAGCGGAAAAGTGGAGGAAAATGAAAGCCCGCTCATGCGCGGCGCGAGACGCCTCTACGAACCCGCCCTGGAATTCGCTCTTCGGCTGCGCATCGCGTTCGTCGCCAGTGCGGTCGCGCTGGTTGCGGTAGCCGGGTTTGCCGCCAGCAGAATGGGGGCGGAGTTCATCCCGAACCTTGACGAGGGCGACATCGCCATGCACGCGCTCCGCATTCCAGGCACCAGCCTTAGCCAGGCGATCCGGATGCAGACCGCACTCGAAGCGCGCATCACGCAGTTCCCGGAGGTCGAGCGCGTTGTGGCAAAGATCGGAACCGCGGAAGTCGCCACCGATCCCATGCCGCCGTCCGTCGCCGACACCTTCATCCTTCTGAAGAATCGGAAAGACTGGCCCGACCCAAGAAAGCCCCGCACAACCTTGGTCGCCGAGCTTGAGGCGGCCGTCGCCCAGGTGCCCGGCAACAACTACGAGTTCACCCAGCCCATCCAGATGCGGTTCAACGAACTGCTGTCAGGCGTACGGGCCGACGTCGCGGTCAAGGTGTTCGGCGATGATCTCGACCGGTTGCTGGAACTCGGCGGCGCGCTGGAGACCGTCGTGAGCGGCATCGAGGGCGCGCAGGACGTCAGCGTCGAGCAAGCCACAGGATTGCCCGTGCTGCAGATCACGCCGGATCGCGCCGCCCTCGCCCGACTGGGGTTGAACGTCGCGGACGTGCAGGCCGTCGTCGCGACGTCGCTCGGGGGAACGGTCGCGGGTCATATCTTCGAGGGAGATCGCCGGTTCGACGTGGTTGTCCGCTTGCCGGAGGCCATTCGCGGCGACATCGATGAGATTGGGCGGTTACGGGTACCCTTGTCGGCCACAGGAAATGGACCGCGCGGCTTCGTGCCCCTGCAAGACATAGCGAAGATCGAGGTCGAGATCGGCCCGAACCAGATCAGCCGCGAGGACGGTAAGAGGCGTGTTGTCGTGACCGCCAATGTGCGCGACCGTGACCTTGGCTCGTTCATCCAGGAGGTTCAACAGAAGGTCGGCGCGCAGGTCGATGTGCCTTCGGGCTACTGGATCACCTACGGAGGTACATTCGAACAGTTGATTTCCGCCGCCAAACGACTTCAGCTCGTCGTACCGGCCGTGCTGCTGCTGATAGTCGGCCTGCTCTATGGCCTGTTCCGAAACGCCAAGGACGCCGCAATCGTGTTCTCCGGCGTGCCCCTGGCCCTGACGGGCGGCGTGGCGGCTCTTATGTTGCGCGGTCTGCCGCTTTCCATATCAGCTGGCATCGGTTTCATCGCGCTCTCCGGTGTGGCGGTGTTGAACGGTGTGGTCATGGTCAGCTTCATCAGGACCCTGGTCGCTGAGGGCCGCCCAGTCGACGAGGCGATCCGAGAGGGCGCGCTCACTCGCCTTCGGCCTGTGCTGATGACCGCTCTTGTCGCCAGCCTTGGCTTCGTACCCATGGCGTTCAACGTCGGCGCCGGCGCGGAGGTGCAGCGTCCTCTGGCTACGGTGGTGATTGGCGGGATCCTCTCATCGACGCTTCTCACGCTCCTGGTGCTGCCTGCGCTCTACCGCTTGCTCAGCCGGCCTCATTCGGAGACATCCATTGTGTCTGTTTCGGGCGGAGAAACGAGATAGGGATCGTACCAGGACGCCGATCTTCAACGGTTTTCCAAGCCACCCCTACCCGCCGCCAATCTTCGGGATCAGCACCACTTCGCTGTCGGCGGAAATGGCGGTGAACCAGGCGTCCTGGTGGATCACGCCGTCGATGGCGAAGGCCATTCGGGTGTCGATGAAATCGCCGAGGCCGGGGAACCTGACGTCCAGAGCCTCGATCAGTCCGCGCACGGTGGTAGCCTTAACGTCGATGATCGAGACGCCGCCGGTGAACGGCCAGCAATCACTCCCCACGACGACGCGGACCATACCCCCGCTCAGCTACCCCGGCTTTCCAACGCCGCCAGCACGACTGGCGGCGACAGCGGCAAGTTGGGCATCCTGACCCCGATGGCTTGGCTGACCGCATTGGCGATGGCGGCCAGTGGCGGCACGATCGGTACCTCGCCGACCCCCTTGGCACCGAACGGGTGGCGCGGGTTGGGTACCTCGACCAGGATGGTGTCGATCATCGGCAGGTCCGAGGCCACCGGCATGCGGTAATCGAGGAACCCGGCGTTCTCCATCCGACCGTCCGTATCGAAGATATAGGCCTCGTTCAGCGCCCAGCCGACGCCCTGCACTGCACCGCCTTGGACCTGACCCTCGACATAGGCCGGGTGGATCGCCTTGCCGACATCCTGGGCCGCCGTATAGCGCAGCACGCTCACCTGCCCGGTTTCGGGGTCGACCTCGACGTCGCAGATGTGCACGCCGAAGCCTGGACCTGCGCCCTGGGCATTCAGCGACACCTGAGCTGAGATCGGCCCGCCGGTCCTCGCCGCCTGGGCCGCCAGGGTGGCCAGCGGCATGGGCTTTTTGTCCGACTTCGTGGGGTCGAGGCATACCGCAGCCCCGTCTTTCCAGGCCACTTGGTCGAGCGCGACATCCCAGAGTTTGGCGGTGCGTCCACGCAGATCGGCCACGATCTTTTCCGCCGCCTGCACCACGGCCATGCCGGTGGCAAACGTGGTGCGGCTACCCCCGGTCAGCATCGAATAGCCGATGGAGGCTGTGTCGGCGACCACCGGTCGCACCCGCGAAACCGGCAGGCCCAGGACCTCCGCCGCCATCATCGCCATCGAGGCGCGCGAGCCACCGATGTCGGGATTACCTGTCACCACCACGGCACTACCGTCGTCGCCGACATGCACCGCCGCCGTGCTTTCGCCACCGACATTGAACCAGAATCCGGCGGCAATGCCTCGGCCCTGATTTGGACCGAGCGGCGACTTGTAATGATCGCTGTCTTTGATCGCGGCCAGCGTCTCCAGATAGCCGATGTTCTGGAACACCGGGCCGTAGGCCGCTTTGGTGCCGTTACGCACCGCGTTCTTCTCGCGCAGCACCAGAGGATCGAGGCCCAGCTTCTGGGCTAGCTCATCGACTGCGCTTTCCACGGCAAACGCGGCCAGCGGCGCACCGGGGGCCCGATAGGCAGCGACTTTCGGCGAATTGGTCACCACGTCCCAGCCGATGATCTCGAAGTTCGCAATGTCGTAGCAGGCCAGCGCCGTCATGCAGGCCGCGCCCACCGGCGAGCCTGGAAACGCACCGGCCTGGAACGTCAGCTCAACGCTGGCGGCGGTGATGATGCCGTCTGCCGTGGCACCCAGTTTCACCTGCATGACCCCGCCCGACGTCGGCCCGGTGGCCCGGAACACCTCATCGCGGCTCATCACCATCTTGACCGGGAACCCGCTGGCTCGCGAGAGGGCAAGGGCGACGGGCTCCAGATAGACCACCGTCTTGCCGCCGAACCCGCCGCCGATCTCTGCGGGCGTTACGCGGATATCGGAGGTCTCGATGCCCAACACCTTGGCGCAATAGGTACGGACCATGAACTGGCCCTGGCTAGAACTCCACACGTCGCACCGGCCGTCTTCGCCCCAGGCGGCGACGCAGGCGTGCGGCTCGATATAGCCCTGATGGACGGCCTGGGTCGTGTAGCGACCTTCGACTACGACGGCGGCGGTCCGCATCGCTTCCGCAAGGTCGCCGCGCGCATTGTGGTGTCGGTGGGCCACATTCGACGGCTTGGTCGGCTTGGGTTCGACGCCCCCGGTGAACAGGTGGTCGTGCAGCAGCGGCGCGTCCGCAGAGGCTGCGGCTTCCACATCGATGACATGAGGCAACACCTCGTAGGTCACCTTGATCCGGCGAAGGGCTTCTTCGGCGATGGCGACCGACGTCGCCGCGACCGCCGCGATCGCGTGGCCCTGGTAGAGGGCCTTGTGTCGCGCCATGACGTTCAGGGCCATGTCGCGTTGGTTGGACGCCTGCTCGCCGCCTTCCATCACCGCCGAGGCAAGATCGGGGAAGTCCGCCGCCGTGACCACAGCCTTGACCCCGGCCAGGGCGCGGGCCTTGGAGGTGTCGATACTGACGATGCGCGCGTGGGCGTGCGGACTGCGCAGGATGCGGCCGACCAGTTGGCCCGGCATGTTGAAGTCGGCGCCGTAGGTCGCGCGGCCGGTGACCTTGTCAGCACCGTCCGGGCGGACCGGGCGCGTGCCGACGACCTTCAGGGCGGGTTTGTCCAGCGTCTCGCTCATGCGACCTTCTCCTGACGAAGTTCGGCGGCGGCATCCATGACCGCGCGAATGATCTTGTCGTACCCGGTGCAGCGGCAGAGGTTACCGGCCAACCAGTAGCGCGCCTCGACCTCCGTCGGGTCGGGGTGAGCGTCCAACAGGGCCTTGGAGGCCATCAACAGGCCCGGCGTACAGAAACCGCACTGCAGGGCCGCATGTTCCAGGAATTTCTGCTGCAGCGGATGCAGTTCGCCGCCCTGGGCAAGGCCTTCAATGGTCTCGACCCGACTGCCGGAGACTTCTGGCGCGAGGACCAGGCACGAACAGACCAGCCGTCCATCCAGGATCACGCTGCACGCGCCGCAGTCGCCGGAGCCACAGCCTTCCTTGCTGCCGGTCAGACCCAACTCGTCGCGCAGGACGTCCAGCAGGGTCATGTCAGCCGTGGCCAGGAACTCGACGGGATCGCCGTTTACCGTCGTGGTGATGTGGGATTTGCTCAACGCTTTCCTCCTGCCCGATCAAACGCGATCAGGGCTGCACGACGGCTCAGGACGCCGGCGATGCGGGTTCGGTATTCGACGGTGCCACGCTTGTCGCTGATCGGACGACAGGCGGCGCGGGCGGCGGCTTCCAGGGCCGCTAGGGCCGGTTCTTCCAGGCGCGATCCGACCAGGGCGGCACCGGCTTCGGCGACCAAAAGAGCCGTCGGAGCTACCGCGCCCAACGCCACATAGGCCTCAGCAACGCGACCATCCGCCGCCAGCACCAGGCTCACGCCAGCACCAGCCACAGCGATGTCCATCTCGGTTCGCGGGATCAGCCGCAGATAAGCGTCCGAGGCGTTGGCGGGCCGGGGCGGCAAACGAAACACCAGGATGAACTCGCCCAGCGCCAGGGAGGTCTGGCCAGGCCCAGTGACGATGGCCTCGACCGGCGCCTCGCGCTGGCCGTTCGGGCCAACAATCAGACAGATGGCGCGCGCGGCGATCAGGGCGGGCACACTGTCGGCGGCGGGTGAGGCGTTGCAAAGATTGCCCGCCAAACTCGCCCGGCCCTGAACCTGGGTCGATCCGATGAGGTTCGTCGCCTCGACCAGTCCCGGCCAGGCGCGGACCAGCCGCGCGTGCTCGCCAAGCTGCGCTCCGGACGTCGCCGCACCGATCACAAAGCCCCCAGCCTCTTCACGAATGCCGACAGCCCCCGCCACCTTCTTCAGGTCGACGATGACGTCGGGCCGTACTCGTCCCGCGCGCAGTTGCACCAACAGGTCGGTTCCCCCGGACAGGGGTTTGGCGCCTGCCGCCGTCAGACTGCGGCTAGCCTCTTCCGGCGTTGAAGGTGCGATATAGGCAAGTTCAGACACAGAACCTCCAGCCTGATAAATACGATTAGCGACATCGTCGGGCACCCGCCCGGCGCATGCCCCAACGTGTGAAACGGCACGGGCCGCAGATCACCGTACAACGATGCGCCGGAGGGTCCGGTCCGGTCAAGCGATGCGGCTGGGCGAGTGGCCTCTAACGCGGCAGTTTCGACGCACCCATCAACAGTTCATCGACCGCGCGGGCACATTGGCGGCCTTCGCGGATCGCCCAGACTACTAAGGATTGGCCGCGCCGAGCGTCGCCACAGGCGAAAATCTTCGGGTCCGAAGTGCGATAGTTGGCGACATTGGCCTTCACATTGCCGCGCGGGTCCAACTCGACACCGCTCTGGTCCACCACGCTATCCTTGCGGGGTCCGACAAAGCCCATCGCCAGCAACACCAGATCAGCCTTCAACTCAAAGGCTGAGCCCGCCACATCCTGCATCCGCATGCGGCCATCATCGCCGGTCACCCACTCCAGGCGCACGCACTCCAGAGCGGTCACGCGGCCATCCTGGCCGATGGCCCGCTTGGTGGCGACGGCGAAGTCACGCTCGACGCCCTCTTGCTGCGATGACGAGGTGCGCATCTTCAGCGGCCAGTCCGGCCAGGTCAGCAGCTTGTTCTCGTGCGCCGGGGGCTGCGGCATGATCTCCAGCTGGACCACGGAGGCTGCGCCTTGACGGTTTGAGGTACCGATGCAGTCTGAGCCGGTGTCGCCGCCACCAATGACCACGACGTGCTTGCCCTTGGCCGAAAGCGTACCGGTCGGCGCGGCCACATCCTCCTCGTCGCCAGCGTTACGCTTGTTCTGCTGGGCCAGGAACTCCATAGCGAAATGGATGCCGCCCAGCTCGCGGCCCGCCGCATCGAGGTCTCGGGGATCCTCCGCACCGTTGGCCATCACCATGACATCGTAGTCGTCCAGCAGGCGCTGGACCGAGACATCGCGCCCGACCTCGAAGTTGCAGCGGAAGAGAACGCCCTCGGCCTCCATCTGCCGGATGCGCCTATCAATCAGGTGCTTCTCCATCTTGAAGTCGGGGATGCCGTAGCGCAGCAGACCACCCGGACGATCCGACTTCTCAAACACCGTGGTCGCGTGACCTGCGCGCGCCAGCTGCTGGGCGCAGGCCAGGCCCGCCGGACCCGACCCCACGATGGCCACCCGCTTCCCGGTTCCCCGTTCCGAAGGTTGCGGCGTGATCCAACCCTCTTCCCATCCACGATCGGTGATCTGGCATTCGATCGACTTAATGGTCACCGGGGTGTCGGGGATATTCAGCGTGCAGGCACTCTCGCAGGGAGCAGGGCAGATGCGGCCGGTAAACTCCGGGAAGTTGTTGGTGGACTGCAGGTTGTCCAGCGCGTCGCGCCACTGGTCGCGATAGACCAGCTCATTGAAGTCTGGGATCTGGTTGTTCACCGGGCAGCCCTGGTGACAGAACGGAATCCCACAACTCATGCAGCGCGAGGCCTGCTGGCGCAACTCGGGCTGCGGCAGCGGCTGAACGAATTCGTTCCAGGTCTTCAGGCGCTGTTCGACCGGGTCATATCCACGATCATGACGCTCAATTTCCAGGAAGCCGGTTGGCTTGCCCATAAGGTCCCCCGTCCTCTCGTACTATTCGGCGGCGACGGCGGCCGCGGCGCGGCGTTCGTTGGCCATGTCGGTCAGGGCGCGCCGATAGTCTTTCGGCATCACCTTGACGAAGCGGGTCAGCGCCTGGTCCCAATTGTCCAGGAGTTCAGACGCGCGCGCACTGCCGGTGTGCAGATGATGGCGCTCGATCAGGATGCGTAGCCGTTCAGCGTCGAAGGCCAGCAGATCGCCCATGCCGTTGTTGTCCACCGAAATGGCGCGTTGGCTGGGTCGGAACGCATCTTCCCCGCCGGACGCAGGACCTACCCGTTCCAGGTCGACCATGGAGGTGTTGCACAGCGCATCGAAGCGACCGCTTGGGTCATAGACATAGGCCACACCGCCGCTCATTCCGGCGGCGAAGTTGCGCCCGGTGTCGCCCAGCACAACGACCACCCCGCCGGTCATGTATTCGCAGCCGTGGTCGCCAAGGCCCTCGACCACCGCCACCGCACCCGAGTTGCGCACCGCAAAGCGTTCGCCGGCCACGCCCTCAAGATAGGCCTCACCGGCGATGGCACCGTAGAGCACAGTGTTGCCGACGATGATGTTCCGGGTGGGATCGCGCAGGGACCCTGGGGGCTGACGCACGACGACCCGGCCACCAGAAAGGCCCTTTCCCACATAGTCATTGGCATCGCCCACCAGCGTCAGGCTGACTCCGCGTGCGGCGAACGCGCCGAAGCTCTGACCCGCCGTGCCTTCAAAGGTCAGCGCGATGGTGTCTTCCGCTAGGCCGGCATGGCCATACTTCCTGGCGACTTCGCCGGAGAGCATTGCACCTACGGTGCGGTTGACGTTGCGGACCTGATAGGTCCCGCGCACCGGATCGCCCTTGTCCAGTGCGACCTTGGCATCGGCGATCAGGGTATGGTCCAGCGCCGATTCCAGGCCGTGGTTCTGAGTTTCGGTATTGCGAAGGCCACTGTGGCCGCCCGAGGCGCCCGCATAGAGGATCTTCGACAGGTCGATCCCATGGGCCTTCCAGTGATCCAGGGCGGGACGCATATTGAGGCGGTCCACCCGGCCGATCATCTCGGCAACCGTGCGGAACCCCAGCTGAGCCATGATCTCGCGCAGCTCTTCGGCGACGAAGAAGAAGTAGTTGATCACGTGCTCAGGCTGGCCAGTGAACCGCGCGCGCAGCACCGGGTCCTGGGTCGCCACCCCCACCGGACAGGTGTTGAGATGGCACTTGCGCATCATGATGCAGCCCGCAGCGATCAAGGGTGCGGTCGCAAAGCCGAACTCGTCCGCCCCCAGAAGGGCCCCGATGGCTACATCGCGGCCCGTGCGAAGCCCGCCGTCCACCTGCACGGCGATGCGGGTGCGCAGGCCGTTCAGCAGCAGGGTCTGCTGGGTCTCGGCCAAGCCGATCTCCCAGGGCGAGCCCGCATGGGTCAGCGAGGTCAGCGGACTTGCGCCCGTGCCGCCTTCGAAGCCTGAGATCGTCACATGGTCCGCGCGTGCCTTGGCTACGCCAGCCGCCACCGTACCGACGCCCACCTCGGACACCAGCTTGACCGAAATTCGGGCGCGCGAATTGACGTTCTTCAAGTCGTGGATCAGCTGCGCCAGATCCTCGATGGAGTAGATATCGTGGTGCGGCGGCGGGCTGATCAGGCCGACGCCGGGGGTCGAGTGACGCACCTTGGCGATGTTCTTGTCGACCTTGTGCCCAGGCAGCTGGCCGCCCTCGCCGGGCTTGGCACCCTGGGCCATCTTGATCTGGATATCGTCAGCGTTGACCAGATATTCGGTGGTCACGCCAAAGCGGCCCGAGGCGACCTGCTTGATCGCCGAGCGCATGGAATCGCCGTTCGGCAGAGGCGTGAACCGGTCCGGCTCTTCGCCGCCTTCACCGGTGTTGGAGCGACCGCCGATCCGATTCATCGCGATGGCCAGTGTGGTGTGCGCCTCGCGGCTTATCGAGCCGAAGCTCATCGCACCGGTAGAAAAGCGCTTAACGATCTCCGAGGCCGGCTCGACCTCATCCAGCGGCACAGGCGCTGAGCCCGGCGTGAAGCGCATCAGGCCGCGGATCGTCAGCAGGCGTTCGCTCTGTTCGTTGACGTCTTCGGCGAAGCGCTTGTATTCGGCCGGAAGGTTGGCCCGCACCGCGTGCTGTAGGCTGGACACCGTTTCTGGAGTCCAGGCGTGCACCTCGCCGCGCAGGCGCCAAGCATACTGACCGCCCACATCCAGCATGTTTCGATAGATCGGATTGTCGCCATAGGCGTCGCGGTGGCGGCGCACGGTCTCTTCGGCGATCTCGATCAGGCCAACGCCCTCGATGGTAGAGGCGGTGCCGGTGAAGAACCGCTCGATCAGCTCGGACGACAGCCCGACCGCATCGAAAATCTGAGCACCGCAGTAGGATTGATAGGTCGAGATGCCCATCTTGGACATCACCTTCATGATCCCCTTGCCGACCGCCTTGATGTAGTTCTTGCGCACGTCATAGGCCGAGAGGGACAGGCCGTTGCGCACCCGCAGCTGCTCCAGGGTCTGGAACGCCAGGTAAGGGTTGACCGCCTCTGCCCCATAGCCGGCCAGGACACAGAAGTGGTGCACTTCGCGCGCTTCGCCGGTCTCCACGACCAGACCGGTCTGCATACGCAGGCCCTGCCGGATCAAGTGGTGATGCACCGCCGCCGTTGCCAAGGCGGCAGGGATCGGAATGCGATCGCTCGAGG
>JAYTWT010000054.1:0-5454 GCA_043743295.1 Alphaproteobacteria bacterium
TGACCATTCTTGGATTGATGAAACCCCCTTCTACGCCCGCTGGGCTTCGAAGGGCAGGCCCGTCCGATCCTTCGGACCACCTTCCCCAAATCGCGCGACGCGCTGGGGGAGGACCCTAGGCATGCGCAGCCTTTTTGTGTTTTTCGTACCTTTCGTGGTCTCCTACGCTGTCCGAACCCGCCGCACCGCATCCTGCCAGCGTGCGTAGGCCGCCTCTCGTCTTCCCTTATCCAGACCCGGCACATAGCCCTCAGTCGTCGGCCGTGCCGCCGCAGCCTCGCCCACATCGCGGTACACCCCCGCACCAACCCCCGCGAACAGCGCCGCGCCCAAGGCGGTGGTCTCCTGATAGGTCGCGCGGCCCACGGCCACCCCGGTCAGGTCAGCCAGGCGTTGGCTGAACCAGGCGCTGCGCGACATGCCCCCGTCGATGCGCAGTTCTGGCACTCCGGCCAGGGCGATCGGCGCGTCGGTCCGCATGGCCTCGATCAGGTCGCGGGTCTGTAGCGCACAGGCGTCGAACGCCGCGCGGCAGATCTCCGCCAGCCCCGCGTCGCGGGTCAGGCCCAGGATCGCGCCCCGCGCCTCGGCGTCCCACCAGGGCGCGCCCAGACCGGTGAAGGCGGGCACCATCACCACGCCCAGGTCGTCGTTCGCCTGTTGAGCCAGCGCCTCGGCGGCTTGCGGTCCGCCGTCCACGCCCAAGCCCTCACCCAGCCATTGGATCGCCGCGCCAGCGATATAGACCGAGCCTTCCAAGGCGAACGTAGTGCGCCCGTCGATCTGAGCCGCCACGGTCGTCAAGAGGCGAGTCTGCGACACCGGTGCCGCCTCGCCCGTGTTCAGCAGCATGAAACAGCCGGTACCGTAGGTGGCCTTCATCTCGCCGGGCAGGATACACCCCTGACCCATCAGTGCCGCCTGTTGATCACCTGCCACGCCCCGGATCGGCATCGCGGCACCCAGGATCGCAGGATCAGTCCGACCGAAGTCCCCGGCGCAATCGCGCACCTGCGGCAGCATGCCAAGCGGCACGTTCAGCATCGCAGCCATCTCCGCTGACCACGCCCCGGCGCGGATGTCATAGAGCAGGGTCCGAGACGCGTTGGTGGCGTCGGTGGCGTGCACAGCCCCGCCGGTCAGCTTCCAGATCAGCCAGGTATCGATGGTCCCGGCCAGCAATGCGCCGCCCTCCGCCGCCGCCCGCGCACCGGCCACATTGTCCAAAATCCACGCCAGCTTGGTGCCGGAGAAATAGGGGTCGAGCAGCAGGCCGGTGATCTCCGTCACCCGCCCCTCCCAGCCCTCCGCCCGCAGCTTGGCACAGAGCGGCTCGGTCCGCCGGTCCTGCCAGACGATGGCGTTATGGATCGGCACGCCCGTCGCCTTGTCCCAGATCACCAGGGTCTCACGCTGGTTGGTGATGCCGATGGCGGCGACGTCAGACAACGGGCGTCCGCACGTCGCCACCGCCTCACGCAGAACGGCCACCGAGGCGGCGTAGATCTCCTCGGCGTCGTGCTCGACCCAGCCGTCGTCCGGATAGTGCTGTTCCAGCGAGCGGCTCGCCTCGGCGAGCGGCGTCCCGTCCGCCGTGAACACAATCGCCCGGGTGCTGGTGGTGCCCTGGTCCAGCGCCAGAATTAGCGGCTCAGCCATGATTTTTACGTCCCTCCGTCGGCCAACTTAAACAACTCTTCATTGCGTGACCGCTAGTCCAATCCTCGCCGCGTTCCCTTTAGAATGGAGTGTACCGGCGTTGAACCTCGCGAAGAGCAGCGAAAGCCTGCTCCACCTCGCAAAGAGCCGTCAGCCGGCTGACCGGGAGCGCCTCCTATTGGCGATCGCGGACCTGTGCGATGCGCCCAGCGACAGCGAGGCGATGCGCGCGGCACACATTCAAACCCTGCTCAGTTCCATTTTCATGAGCCTGGTGGTCGAGGCGGAACGCGATATCCGCCATAGATTGTCGCAGAAACTGGCCACCGCGGCCTGGGCCCCGAACGCGTTGGTCAACGTCCTAGCCTTGGACGACATCGAGATCGCGCGGCCGATTATCGCGCACAGTCCTGTGCTGCGTGAGCTGGATCTCATCCGTCTGCTGGTCGAGGCCACGATTGAGCACCAGATCGAGCTAGCCCGGCGGCCGAGCCTGCCGTCCAGCGTGGTCGGTGCGATCCTGGAAAAGGCCGAGCCCGCCGTCCTGACCGCCCTGGCCGGCAACTATGAGGCCAAGCTATCGCCGATGGACATGCAGGAGTTGGTCGAAGCGTCGCGGCAGGTGGCGGCCCTAAGGAGCCCCCTGTCCCAACACCCCCGCCTCACCGACCAGTTAGCCAAACGCCTGTATCTGTGGGTTGGCGAGGCCTTCCGGCAGGGCCTGGCCGAACGCTTCCGGCTTGAGACTTCGGCGCTGGATATCGCACTCGCGGCCTCGGTCAGCGAGGCGCAAGACGGCGTACCAAACGCCCCGATAACGGCAACCGACGGCGAGCGCGATCAGATGGACCGCCGCCTCGTCGACAAGCTGTTGGACGGCGGCCAATTGCGGCCGGCCTACCTGGTCCGCGCTCTAAGAGAAGGCCGCCTCAGCCTATTCGTGATCTCGATGGCGGCGCTCGGCCGGTTTGAGATCGATCAGGTCCAAGCGACCGTCGACTCGGATCGACCGGAACTGCTGGCTCTGGCCTGCGCCGCCGTCAGCATCGACCGCAGTGTCTTTCCGCACATTCTGGAAATGGTCCGAGGCCTGAACAATGAACGCCCGGGGGGCGGCGCAGAGGGTGCGCGCAAGGCGTCTGTCGCCTTTGCGCCGGTCTCACCCGACGTGGCCGCGACCGCCTTCCGTGAAGGCGTGAAAGCCTTGACGTCCGCCTGACATCTAACACCCGTTTGACTTCAGCCCCCGCTTCGGCCTTGCTGGGTGCGATGAGCAGCAAATCCTTTGTTACCCGCCTGACCTTCGTCGCCTCCAGTCGTCCGGAGGCCTTGGAGGCCCGAGACAAGCTGGCGGCGCGCTATGGCGACCATGGCGTCGACGATGCCCAGGTGATCGTCGCGCTGGGCGGGGATGGTTTTATGCTGGAAACCGTCCACGCCCTGATGGCCACGGCCAAGCCGATCTACGGCATGAACAAGGGCTCCGTCGGGTTCTTGATGAATGAGTTCGCCGACGACGACCTGCTGGGCCGCATCAACGCCGCGGAACAGGCCGAGATCCATCCGCTGCGGATGCAGGCCGTGGACGTCGACGGCAAGACCCACGAAGCCATCGCCTTCAATGAAGTCAGCCTGCTGCGCACCACCCGCCAGGCTGCCAAGCTGCGCATCTCGGTGGATGGCAAGGTGCGGCTGCCGGAGCTGATCTGCGACGGCGCGCTGATCTCGACGCCGATGGGATCGACCGCCTACAACCTTTCGGCGCATGGGCCGATCATTCCCTTGGAATCCAAGATCCTGGCCCTGACCCCGATCAGCGCGTTTCGGCCTCGGCGCTGGCGCGGCGCGCTACTGTCGCACACCGCACGGATGCGCCTGGAGGTTCTGGAGGCCCCAAAGCGGCCAGTCAGCGCCGTGGCGGACAACTTCGAAGCCCCTAATGTCGTGGAAGTCTACATCGCGGAGGATCGCGGGGTATCGGTCTGCATGTTGTTCGATGCCGGACGCAGCCTCGGCGAGCGCGTGCTGGCGGAACAGTTTTCCGCCTGAACCAAAGGCCACCTTCGCCGCTCGTTAACGGGTTCCGCGTACGACGCTGGCTGTCACGCGAGGAGACGTCGGTGAGCGAATTCAAACGGGGCGAAATGATCCCGGCACCCAACACGCTCTTCAAGCGTGTTGGAGGCGGAAAGCTCGGGGCTATCGACCCTACCGCCATTGCCAAGGCTGAGGCGGCACTCAAGGGCCTCTCGGGCAACTTCGCCCAGTGGCTCAATGACGAAATCACCAAGCTCGAGGCTGCTCGCACCACGGTGCGCATTGACGGCGCGACGCATGAGAACATGGAGTCGCTCTATCTGCGGGCACATGACCTCAAGGGGCTAGGCTCGACCTACGGATTTCCGCTGATCACTCGGATCGCCGGTCTGCTGTGTCGCCTGATCGATGACAAGTCCACGCGATTAGGCGTGCCGATTGCCTTGCTCGACGCTCACATAGATTCGATCAAGGCCGCGGCCCGTGACGGTATCAAAACCGAGGCCCACCCCGTGGGCAAGGCCATCGTCGAAGAGTTGGAACGCCGGATTCTAGCGCAGGATGCCTGATAACTTGGTCAGTCGTTGGCAGGCTGACCCGAAACGTGCACATCCGTCATCCACCGATCCGCTCCATCGGTTCGGCCACCTCGCCATAACCGGCGTCAGAGGGCAGCACCAAGAACCGGCCCTCCCCGCGCTTTTCCACGACCGGAAGCACAGTGACCAGCTTGCGATCCAGAGCGCGGGAGACGCAGTCCTCTGCGCTGGCGGCCTCGTTCAGCAGTTGCACGTTCATTCGAGTGGGGAAGATCACCGTCCGTTCGCCGGCGGCTTCTAACCTCAGGATTTCCGCGGGCGCGATCCATTCGGCATCGACCGTCTCGCGGCCATCGCAGGCCGCCACCTGATCCGAAGGCGCGCGCACGGCGTAGAACCACGTGTCGAACCGCTTGGGCATCATTACCGGCGTGATCCACCGCGCGAAAACCGTCAGGGCGTCCAAGCGTAGCCTGACGCCAAGCCCTCGAACCACATCTACGAAGGGCGTCTCGCCCCGGTCCACCGCTTCTCGGACACTGAGATCGCAAGCTTCACCGAAGGTCGAACCGTCCAGGCGCTCGGCCAGCAGGATGCCGGCTTCCTCGAAGGCTTCGCGGATGGCACCGATCCGCAGGGTGCGCTGCTCGGCATCGAACTGCTCCCAGCCCGTACAGTGATCGGCCCAGGCCGCGTCCGCGTCGCCGGCGTGGGTCTTGCCGCCTGGAAACACCAGAGCGCCAGATGCGAAGTCGATCTGGTGATGGCGCTTGACCATCAGCACTTCGAAGGCTGGTTCGTCTCGAAGCAACAGGATCGTCGCGGAGGCGCGGGGCGTTGCAGGCGTTGGGGCTTGGCTCATGCCTCTAGCTTGGCGGGCTCACCGCCGACAGGCAAGCGGATCAGGCACTGAGCGCCATCGGTAGGGCTTCGACGACCGCGTGGCGACCGAGACGGTCCAGCAAATAGTCGACGTCCTCGCGTGAGGCGCTTTGGGGTTGGGTGAGGAAGCGCTCAAGCATCTGTTCCTGGAACCGCTCGCGGTCGCTGGGGCCACCGTCGAAAGTCAGGGTGTGGAATGTATCCACTGCCGAGCGGAAGGCCGGAAAGAGCCGCGTCGGCAGGCCCGCCCGCTCATAGATCGCCCTGAGCCCTAGTGATCCGGCATCATGGATCATTAGCCAGGTCCGGTGATGCGGGACGCCTGAAAGCTCGGCCA
>JAYTWT010000055.1:0-5829 GCA_043743295.1 Alphaproteobacteria bacterium
GCCCCATCCAAAACCGGCACACCGCAAGTCCGGGCCAGTTCCCGAGCGGCCACCTTGTCGCCGAGCCGACGAAGGGTCTCGGGGTCCGGCCCGACGAAGATCATTCCGGCGTCTGTGACCGCCTGGGCAAACGCGGCCTGCTCACTAAGGAACCCGTACCCGGGGTGGACGGCGTCTGCGCCCGCCGCCTTGGCCTTGGCCACGATCTGTGCGACGTCCAGGTAGGCCTTGGCACCGCGCCCCTCCAAAGGGATGGCCTCGTCCGCCCGACTGACATGCAGCGATGTGGCGTCGTCCTCTGAGTGGATCGCGATCGTCTTCAAGCCAAGGTCTGTCGCGGCCCGGGCGATCCGGATGGCGATCTCGCCGCGATTGGCGATCAGTAGCGTGCGCATGGGTCAGCCTCCCCAACCGATCTGATGCCGGCTTGGTTGTCAGACTTTACTACAGGCAACGGGGCGCGGGCCGCAAACGGCACGCACCGGGACGAGTTACTACGCGGTTCCGTTCAGTGCCGAAGGTGACCTATGTCGCGCCAAAGCCTATCAACGTGCAGCCTAGGAGGGCTCGTCATGATCGCCGCTCGATTCCTTGCCCTGACCTGCGCCGCCTGCGCCGCGTCTGCGGCGCTCGCTGAGCCGCCCACCTATCGTGTTGTTGACCGCATCGCCGGGCCCGACGGTCGCTGGGACTATGTCCGCGTAGACGTGGCCAACAATCGCGTGCTGGTAGTCCATGGAATCTCCGTGATGTCTGCCGATCTGGCCAGCGGCGCGGTGACGGCAGGCCTAGCGCCCGGCAGGCTGCTGCACGACGCGCTGCCAGTGAATGGTGGATCGCAGTACCTGGTCACGGATGGGGGCAGTGGCACGGCGGCTTTCGTCGACGCTAAGACGAACGCCGTGATGACCACCGTCAAAACCGGCGTGAACCCAGACGCCGCCACGTTTGACCCCCACAGCGGTCTGGTTCTGGTCATGAACCATTCCGGCGGTGACATCACTCTGATCGACCCTAAGACGCAGACGGCCGTGGGCGTCATTCCCGTCGGCGGCGCGCTGGAGGCCGCGGCGGTTGATGGCACCGGCAAGGCCTTCGTCAACGTCGAGGACAAGAACCAGATTGCAGTGGTCGATTTGAAGACCCGCGCTGTGACGGCCCGCTATCCCCTGACCGGCTGTGACGGTCCGACCGGTATTGCCTATGACGCAGCGGATCGGATGCTGATTGTCGCCTGCGACGGTGCAACAGCGTTTGTCGACGCCGGAACGGGGGCGGTTCTGCAAGCGCTTCCCACGGGCAAGGGTGCGGATGGCATCGCGTTTGACGCCGGCCGCCGGCTGGCCTTCGTCTCGGCCGGGCGCGACGGATCGATGGCGGTGATCGCCGTTCGGCGCGGCAAGTCTGCCGTCGTGCAAACCCTTCAGACCGAAGTCAGCGCCCGGACGATTGCGCTGGATAGCCGAACAGGTCGCCTTTATCTGCCCTCGGCCCATATGATACCGGCTGTATCCGGCGGACGCCCCACGGCGGCACCCGGCAGTTTCCATCTTCTGGTGATCAGCCCCTAAGGGGGTGCTGAGGCGAGGGTCGAGAGAGGCGATTGGCGACCACGTGTTTGCCGCTCTTGCAGGACACATCGATATGCGCCAGTTGTCACGCCATGGCGGTCTTGCTTCCGCCCCCATCTATTGTCGGAGACCGGCCATAACCACGTCGTGCCGAGCCCTGATCGCGTGTGGCGGAGTCTTCGGTTGACCGAGCCCTTCAACGATCAGGACCAGTTCACCCGGTCCGCTGGGCGGCAGTTGCTGCTGATCGCGGTGGGGACGGTGATCGGGCTCGCTCTGCTGATGTTCGGCTTGGCCTGGGGGTCGCAAAAACTGGGCGGCGCGGGGGTCAGCGCAGGGGTTGACCCCAAGACGGGAACAATCACAGCCGTGCTGGCCGATGAGCCGCCGCAGCTGAACAGTTCGGTCTCCACAGACACCATCAGCAGTATGGTGTTGGGCCACGTGATGGAGGGCCTGCTCCGCGCCGGTACAGACGGCAAGCCAATGCCTGGCGTGGCCGAGCGGTGGGAGATCACGCCTACCGAGGCAACTTTCTGGCTCCGGAAGAACGCGCGCTGGAGCGACGGCAAGCCGGTCACGGCCCATGATTTCGTGTTTGCCTGGCGGGTCGCGGTCGATCCTAAGACGGCGTCCGAGTACGCCACCATGCTGTTCGCCATCAAGAATGGCGAGGCGATCAACGAAGGCAAGCTTCCGGTCAGCGCCCTGGGCGTAACGGCGATCGACGACTACACGCTCAAGGTCGAACTGTCCCGCTCGGTGCCGTTCTTCGACAAATTATTGCCCAACAGCGTTTTCAAGCCGATCCGCGAAGATTTCTACGAGGCTATGAAAGGCCGCTATGGCGCGGACGCCGACAAGTTGCTCTACAACGGGCCCTTCATCATGACCCGCTGGGTGCACGGCGCGCGCCTGACGATGGCCAAGAACCCCAACTACTGGGATCAGGACAAGGTCAAGATCAAGGTCCTGGATTTCCCGTACTTTACCAGCGACGCGAATACGATCCTGAATCTGTTCAAGGACGGAAAAGTCGCGCACGCCGCCTTGACCGAAGAGAACATGAACGGGGCGCTGTTGGACGGGTGGCAGCTCAACAGCTATGCCAGCGGCGCGGTCTTCTATGTGGAGTTCAACCACCGTCCCGGCCGGGTGACCGGCAACAAGAACCTGCGCAAGGCCATCCAACTGGTGCTGGACCCCGGTGAACTGACCTATCGCGTCCTCAAACGGCCGGGGCTGGTACCTGGAAAGTCGCTGTTCCCCCTGTGGCTGCCCGGCGTGAATGGCTACTTCCGTCAGGAGTACCCGGCCAAGGAGGTGACGATCGCTCCGATCGCCGCGCGCCGCTATCTAGAGCTGGCAAAGAAGGAGCTCCGTCTAAAGGAAATCCCGCCGTTGACGCTGTTGTCGGGTGACAGCCCGATCACCGACAAACAGACCGAGTACTATCAACAGACCCTCAAACGCGAGCTGGGCCTGGAGATCCGCATCGACAAGCAGATCTTCAAACAGCGTCTGGCCAAGATGACCTCGGGTGACTTTGACATGGTCCTGGCCGGGTGGAACCCCGACTATGCCGACGCTCTGACCTTCGGGGATTTGTTCGCCTCTTGGAACCTCAACAATCGGGGTCGCTACAAAAACCTTGAGCTGGATCGACAGGTGGCGATTGCACAGAACTCGACAGACGTCCGAACCCGTCTGGAAGCCTTTGCCGCGATCCAGAAGATCGTCATCGATGATGTCGTTGTGCTGCCGAACTACGAAGTGGGTGTCGTCTATGTGGTCGACCCGCGCATGAAAGGCCTTGCCCGCCGGGTCGCGGCATTCGACCCCGACTACACAAACGTCCGCATCGTGGAGAAGTGAGCGGGCATGATGTGGCGCTACACCCTTAAGCGGCTAGTCCAGGGATTGATCACGGTCTGGTTCATCGCCACCGCGACGTTCCTGGCGATGCATGCGGTGCCCGGCAACCCGCTGGCCGATCAACGAGCGGTGACCCCCGCGATCCGGGCCAATCTGGAGGCCAAGTACGGTCTGGATAAGCCGATCCACGAACAGTACGTGATCTATATGGGTAACCTGCTGAAGGGCGACTTCGGCATTTCGTTCACCCAGAAGAACCGCAGCGTCAACGACATCATTCGCGAGCATTTCCCGGTCTCGGCGATCCTAGGTATCCTCTCGATCACTTTCGCTGCCGCTGGGGGCATTCTGTGGGGCGCGCTGACGGCGCTCTACCGCAATAAGCTACCGGACATCGTCATCATGTTCCTGGTGATCCTGGGGATTTCCGTGCCCAGCTTTGTGTTCGCCGGACTAGGCCAACTTGTGGTGGTCAAGCTCAACGACCTCACGGGGATTTCAATCCTACCGGTGGCCGGATGGGGGACCGTATCGCACATGCTGATGCCGTCGCTGGTCCTGGGCTTGGGGACGATGGCGTACCTGACCCGGCTGATGCGCAGTTCGATGCTGGAGATCGTCAACGCCGACTATATCCGCACCGCCAAGGCCAAGGGGCTGCCTGCCTCGCGCATCTTCTCCCAGCACCAACTTCGCAACGCCATTCTCCCCGTGATCACGGTGCTGGGCCCTGCCATTGCGGGTATCACAACGGGCAGTTTCGTCGTCGAACTGGTGTTCGCGATCCCTGGTCTCGGCCGTTACTTCGTCCAGGCCGTACAGCAGCTGGATTACACCGTGATCATGGGCACGACCGTGTTCTTCGGTGCGTTTCTGGTCTTCATGGTGATCGTCGTAGACGTGCTCTACGGGTTCATCGACCCACGCGTCAGGCTGGAGTAGCCGATGGCGACCGACACGCAACAGATCAGTATTTCGCCCGGTGCGTTCGAACCGCTGGCCGCCGAGCATCGCGTCCAGAAACTGACCCGCCCGTCGCTGTCCTACTGGCAGGACGCCTGGATCCGACTGCGGGCAAACCGCCGCGCGCTGATCTCGCTCTACATCGTGATCGGCCTGCTGGTGTTCACCCTGCTGGGGCCGTTGATCTGGCGCGTGGATCCCTCGGCGCAAGACCTCTATCAGGTCAGCCGCGCCCCCGGCGGCGATCGCTCTGCGGCTTTGGTGGCGCGCTATGCGGCGTGGGACGGAACGGCCGTCCTACCGGCGTCTGCTGGCCTGCGGCTCGCCGAGGCCCCGACCAGCCAGTCCGTGCGGCTGCTCTGGGACCCGATGCCTGGTGCCGTGGCCTATCGGGTCTATCGCAACATCATCCCGGTCGGGCCGGACGACCAGCCAGGCCTGCCTCTGACCCAGACCCAAACGGCCAGCGAGACCCGGTTCGAAGACCGCCTCGATCTGGGCGAAGACGTATTTTACTACACGGTCGCCGCGCTGGGCGAAGGCAATGTCGAGTTGCCTGGGCGTGCCACCCTGGCCGTCCGACCGGTCCGTGTCATCACCGTCGAGGACGCCGTGGCCGCCGGATTGGTCAAGGCCGCAGATAGGCCCGCGCCCGGCCAGAAGGTCAAGCTCAAGCTACATCCTCTTGGCACCGACTATCTGGGGCGAGACATGCTGTCGCGTCTGATGCACGGGGCGCGGATCTCGCTGTTCATCGGCATCGTGGCACCGCTGGTGTTCGTGGCCTTCGGGGTCGCCTACGGCAGCACCGCCGGGTTCCTCGGCGGGCGTGTGGATCAGCTGATGATGCGGTTCGCCGATTTCGTGATCGCTCTACCGTTCCTGCTGTTCATGATCCTCTTGAAAATCGTCTTCGGTATTGGCCCAGGCGAGAGCGGCATCCTGCCGATGATGGTGGCCATGGTGCTGCTGTTATGGCCCAGCACGGCGCGGCTGGTGCGCGGCCAGATCCTGCAGGTGCGCGAGGAGGGTTACGTCAACGCCGCGCGTCTGTTGGGGGCGCCGACGCGGTATCTGGTGCTGCGCCACATGATCCCGAACACCCTGGGCGTGATCCTGGTGACCCTGACCTTTGCGGTGCCCAGCGCGATCTTCACTGAGGCCTTTCTGTCGTTCATCGGCATGGGCGTAGCGCCTCCCAACCCCTCCTGGGGCGGGATGAGCAACGAGGGGCTGAAGACCATGCTGATCCATCCGCATGAGCTGTTTTTCCCAGCCCTGATGATCAGCATCACGGTGCTGGCCTTCAACCTCTTGGGCGATGGCCTACGCGATGCCCTGGACGCCAAGATGAGGTCGCGCGAATGACCACGGCAGATGCGCCCGCCGGATCGCCGCCGCTACTTCAGGTGGATGACCT
>JAYTWT010000056.1:0-2275 GCA_043743295.1 Alphaproteobacteria bacterium
CGAGGTACCGACTTCGAAGCCGGTCGCGTAGATCAGACAGTCCAACTCATACTCTTGGCCGCCGACCACGGCACCGCCCTCGGTCAGCCGCTCGACGCCGCGTCCGCCGGTATCCACCAGGGTGACATTGGGCCGGTTGTAGGTCGGCAGGTATTCGTCATGGAAGCAGGGGCGCTTGCAGAACTGGCGGTACCACGGCTTCAACGCCTCGGCAGTGGTGGGGTCCTTGATGATGGCGTCCACCCGCGCGCGGACCTGGTTCATCTTGCGATAGTCGGCCAGTTCCAACAGTTGACCGCGCTCAGCGGAGGTCAGCCGCCGGCCTAGCTTCTGGGCAAGGGGTTTGATTCCGGCACCGCTGAGCGACCGGAAAATATCGGTCCACCCGTCGTGGACCAAGTCCTCGTCCTGATCGCCACCGCTCACCAGGATGTTGAAATTGTCCATCCGGCGCGCTTGCCAGCCGGGCTGCAGTGAGGCCGCCCAGGCCGGATCGGTCGGGCCGTTATTCCGCACGTCGACTGAGGAGGGCGTGCGCTGGAAGACATACAGCTGCTTCGCCGCCGCGCCTAGGTGAGGGATGCACTGCACCGCCGTCGCCCCCGTGCCGATGATGCCGACCCGCTTGTCTTTGAGGCCGGTGAGGTCGCCATAGCTGTCGCCGCCCGTATAGGCATAGTCCCAGCGACTGGTGTGAAACGTGTGGCCCTTGAAGTCGTGGATGCCGGGGATGCCGGGCAGCTTGGGCTTGCTTAGCGGCCCGTTGGCCATGGCCACGTACTGGGCGGTGAACCGGTCACCGCGATCCGTGCTGATGATCCAGCGCGACAGGGCCTCGTCCCAGCGCAGTTCGCTGACGCCGGTCTGCATCAGGGCCAGGTCGTAGAGCCCAAAGTGGCGCGCGATGTTGCGGCTATGCTCCAGAATTTCCGGCGCGAAGGAATATTTGTGCTTGGGCATGTAGCCCAGCTCTTCCAGCAACGGCAGGTAGCAGTAGGATTCTACGTCACACATCGCGCCAGGATATCGATTCCAGTACCAGGTGCCGCCGAAGTCGCCTGCGTTCTCCACGACCCGGATCCGCTCAAACCCGGCCTGCCGCAACTGGGCACCCATCATCAGCCCGCCGAAGCCACCGCCGATGATTGCGAATTCGACCTCGTCAAACACCGGCTCGCGGGTAAAGCCGGGCTCGACATAGGGATCGTCGATATAGTGCGCGAACTCGGCCTTGGTCTCCACGTACTGGCCGATCCCGTCGCCGCGGACCCTCCTATCGCGTTCGGCGAGGTATTTGGCGTGCAGGGCGTCCGGGTCGAAATCGAGGTCACCGACCAGTTCGGCTAACTCCGGTTGGATCGGCATGATGTGCTGCTCCCTCGTGGCCCGCGTTGAGGCCGTCTGGCGGTGGTTCCGCGCTGAACACACCGTATGGCCAGGCTAGGGGATTTGCCAACCTTGAGACTACGAGGTTGGTTCCCTTCGATTCTGCACAGTCGCAGTCGCTGATCCCCAATCGAGAACGCTAACAACCCTTCAAAGGCGGCCGTCGCCAGGATGGGTCCAATGTCGAAAGGTTGGCTCCCCACTCTACGACCTTCCCGTAGTCCGGATCACATGTTCGGCGCGTAACGAAGCGATAGCGCTCACGTAGATAGGCCTCAAAAACGTGCTCTTGCCCGTCGTAGCAGATGGCGCGGTTCGAAAGGGCTCTCGGGTCGGCCGTTACTAGGGTGAAGCCGCTCATTGCAAACCCGGTCTCAAAGCCACGGACCCGGTCGGCCGACACCTCGAAACGCTGTTCCAAGGGTGCCCGTGTGCTCTCTTCGCCCTCCGTGGTTCTGATTTGCAGGACTCCTGATCCGCTTGGCGAGACATAAAGTGTTGTCGAGGTCCACTTGCCGCAGGCGACAAATGAGAGGTGCCGATAGGCCCGGACACCCGGTTGTGCCGTCAGTGGCACTTCGCCGAGCCGGTTTAGAACCAGACCCCAGTTTCCGCTGAGGCAGGCGGATGCGTCTGGCGCATCCCAGCAGCCTTTAGAAGTACCAATGCGTGTGTTCGGTAGGCGGTCGGGTCGTGGCTCTAAGCCCACAATCGCGTGGGCGGTCGCTGGGACAGGTCGCGGTTGCCCTTTCTCGATCCAAGTGAACCGGGGAATTTCTCCCAACCGATCCCTTTGGTGCAAGTTTGGCAGCCGGTCGCAGGCTACCAATCCGCAAAGCACAATGACGAGTGCCCCTAGCCTCCCGGTCGTCGCAGACAAGTGCGGGCC
>JAYTWT010000057.1:0-2979 GCA_043743295.1 Alphaproteobacteria bacterium
GCTGGCGCACGAACCTTGAGGCAACTCATCCGGCGTGCGCGACCAAGGTCGAAGGCTCCGGTTGCGAGGGTTTTCAGGTAACCTGCAAGGCGGCCCAGGAGATCACATCCGCCGAAAAAGCGGGCGGCGTCACTGCCAAGGTGGTGGCCGCCATGTCATTCTTGGGAAAGAATTCCGACGGCTCGACCAACCGTCCCGGATCAGCAACGGCGATCTTCGCAAAATCGAAGGGCAACTGGACCCGCGCCGAGGCGGCTCCGGTGAACCTCACCACCTGCGCACCCGTCTGAGCTCACGCACAGACCGACTGCAGAATGGTGCCGCCTAGGTGACTCGAACACCTGACCCCCGCATTACGAATGCGGTGCCGCCTTCTTGCGGCAAGGTGCCCCCACCCGGATCGTTGGCCAAATTACCGTTTCGAAACGGATACTTCATTGCAACGCGATCCGCCCGGAGACCCCGCGAGCCTTCACTGGTTGCCGCTACCATGGTAGCGGACCGACTCGGATATAGGCTCCAAAAGGGGCCGACTGGATGCCAAACGAAGACCAGGTTCGGCTCACGAAGAGCATCGTCAATGCGGCGAAGAAGCCTGCTGAAGGCGAGGTCCGCATCTGGGACAAGATGTGAAAGGCTTCTGCCTCCGCATCTACGCCAGTGGACACCCATTGGCGGTGACATCTCGACGAGGTCTACGTGAAGATCAACGACGAGATGCGCTACCTCTGGCGCGCGGTCGACCATGAGGGCGAATTGCTTGAGTCCTTCGTGACCGCGACGAAGGACGAGGCTGCGGCGTTGACGTTCATCAAGAAAACATCGGAACGCCACCTCATCAGCAGAGACCTCTATCGCCCACGACGCTCAGCCGCCCCGGCTGAGTGGCGGGCGGTCATGGGGTAAGGCTAGGCCGGGGCTGGGGAAATTGCGCCAAACTGGAGACGAGTTGCCGTTTGCCTGACAGCACCGACCCGGCATAGGGCTTCCCGCTTACGATCCCGAGCGCTTGACCGTTTCGGGCAATGAGAACCAGATCGCGGCCGCCCCCAGAAAGCTGACCGATGCAAGGCTCATCACCGGGGCAAGCCCATAAGCTTCGGCGAGGGGGGCGGTGATCAGGGGGGCCGTCATGCTGATGACCCGCCCCCAGTTGAAGATCGACGCGGCGGTTGAGCGCAAGTGCGGGGGGTAGAGTTCGGAGAGCCACGGCCCCCAGATCGCACTGCACGACAGCATCACGCCATAGACGAAACCCGTGATCTCCAACCAGGTGAACGGCATCGGGACGAACAGGTAGATCGGGATGATCGCAGCGGCGGCGACAAAGCCAAGGGCAGCACTGCGCCGGCCATAGCGGTCGCTGATCCAGCCCCAGATCAGGCCCCCCAGGGCCGCGCCGAGGAACTGCCATCCAACAACGTCGCCGACGACGTTGTCCGCAATCCCGCGCACCGTTTTCAGATAGGTAGTCGCCCAACCCGTGAACGCTTGATAGGCGAAGAAATTGAGCCCCGTCATGCAGGCCAGGAGAATGGTCTGGCGCGCTACGCCCGGCTTGAACAACTCCGCAATGGGAAGCTTAGCCTTCGCGGTTGTCTGGCCATCGACGACGCCATCAAATGGAATGAGCCGTCGATCATCGGGAATGAGAAGAAAGGCCAGCAGCGCCACAGCGACCGGCACAGCCCCCGCCCAGAGCAGTATCCGCCAGTCATAGCCGGCGCTGAAGGCGGCTGCGGACAAAAACCCGAGCGCGGCGACGGCGAGATTGTAGGTCCCAAGCACCACGCCAGCGATCCGACCGCGAACGTCTCGTCCGAACAATCCGGAGTATATGCCCACCGCGATCGGGAACATCGAACCCATGAAGAAGCCCAGGCCGATGCGTTGGAAAATCAGTCCGAAATAGTCGGTAACGCTCAGCGCGGCGAGCAGGAGGCTGCCGTATCCGAACATGGAGACAACCAGCGTATTCCGCCGTCCGATCTTGTCGGCGACCTGGCCCATGATCACCGCACCAGCGATCGCGCCAATAGACTGCAACGTGTAGAGTGAACCCGACTGGGTCAGCGTCAGGCCAAGCGTGTCTTTAATGTAGGGTCGCAGGATATCTACGGTGTTCCAGGACCAGGCATAGAAGAAATAGGCCACCAGCAGAAAACCGAGCGCCGCAACCCGCCGTGGCAGGGGAATAGCGGCGGCGTCAATGGTCTGTCCCGTCATGAACTCTACCCCTCGTCCATCCGCGAGCCCTAACGGTTCTGCGGGCGGAGGTTTGACTGCGAATGCAGCAGCGTAGGCTAGATATTTGCCAATGACTACGGCGTACCGGTTATTTCCAGGGACAACACAAAGGAAGCCAGTGCCATTTGTGATGGCATTCGAAGTCTTTTTCTGATGAAGTCGTAACAAGGCGTGGGAATGCCGACTCAGGGAGATCAGAATGACACTTATTCGCACCGGACTGCTGGCCAGCACGGCCCTCGTGATGGCGATGACGAGCGGCGGCGTTTCCTATGCTCAGACTGGGACGGCTCAAACCGCATCAGGTGCGGACGAAGACGCCGGCACGATTGCCGAAGTCGTGGTCACCGCGCAGCGGCGCGAGGAAAATCTGCAGGACGTGCCGATCTCGGTATCGGCGTTTGGCGCAGAGGCGATCAAGGACAAGGGCCTTAACGACGTATCGCGGCTGGAAGGTCTGGTGCCAGGCTTCACCTTTGGCCGTTCTGGCGTCGATGCCCGCCCCGCCATTCGCGGTGTGCGTACGGAAAGTGTCGATGTGAACGCCGACACGACTATCGGCTTCTTCATCGATGGTATCTATCAATCGCGCGCATCCCAAGCGACCTTGGGCTTTATTGATCTGCAGCGGGTAGAAGTTCAGCGCGGACCGCAGGGCACGCTCTATGGCCGCAACACGTTTGGTGGCAATATTTCGATTGTGACTGCCCCGCCCGTCTTGGGCGACACCTT